>NZ_JBYMAP010000133.1:0-11915 GCF_057766305.1 Methylomonas sp. BG-2
AACGACGAAGAACGAAACCAGGACAAATGGCGGTATTGGATGGCGCGCAGCCAGGAACAAACCGGACAGCGCGAACCGGCCTTGAACATTTACCGACAAATCGCCGATCAACGCAGTTACTACGGTTTTCTGGCGGCCGGCAAACTTGGGCAGACGGTGAAACTGGTCGACAAACCGCTTGCCGTTCCGAAATCGGAGCTTGACGACCTGCAATCGCGTCCGGAGTTTTTGGAGGTTTCCGAATTTTTAGCATTGGATCGGCCGTTGGAAGCCAAGCGGCAATGGGGATTTGCAATCGCAAAACTGGATAAACCACGCTTGGCCGCCGCCGCCAAGCTGGCGCAACGCTGGGGTTGGTCCGCGCAAGCAATCGCCACGGTCGCCAAGGCCAACGAATGGGATGACATCGGGCTACGCTTTCCCATCGCTTATGCCGACAGTGTGCGCTATGCGGCCGGCGCCCGCCAATTGGATCCGGCGCTGATCTTCGGGCTGATCCGCCAGGAAAGCGCCTTCGATCCGCAAGCCGACTCACCGGCCGGCGCGAAGGGTTTGATGCAAGTGATGCCGAATACCGGCCAGGAAATCGCAAAAAACTTGCGTGAACCCTGGAATGGCGCGAGCGACCTATTGAAACCCGATACCAACATCAAATTCGGCGCCTGGCACTTTAAGCGGTTGCTGGAGCGCTTCGACCGCCATCCGGCATTGGCCGCGGCGGCGTATAACGCCGGAGCCAATCGAGTGAAGCGCTGGCTGCCAAGCGATAAGGCATTGCCGGCCGATATTTGGGTGGAAACCATCCCTTACAAGGAAACCCGCGGCTACGTGGCATCCGTGTTGATGTACAGCCTGATCTACCGGGAACGTCTGAATGCCGAGACGCCACGCGCGGATGATTTGACGCGCGACGTGATGCCTGGATGAAATTTAGAGCTGATTTTTTAGGCTGATTATTGGATAATGCCGGGTGTTTTGAACCCAATTTATCAGGTAAGTATTGAATGGAGAAGCAGCACAGTTTCACGCGCGAAGAATTATTGATGTCCGGTCGAGGCGAACTCTACGGTCCGGAAAACGCGCAGCTACCGCTCCCCAATATGCTGATGATGGATCGGATTGTCCACATCTCCGACGAAGGCGGCAAATACGGCAAGGGCGAGATCATCGCCGAACTGGATATCACGCCCGATCTGTGGTTTTTCGCCTGCCATTTTCAGGGCGACCCGGTCATGCCCGGCTGCCTGGGACTGGATGCGATGTGGCAATTGGTCGGTTTTTATCTGTGCTGGATGGGCGGCCCCGGTAAAGGTCGGGCGTTAGGCTGCGGAGAAGTCAAATTTACCGGTCAAGTATTGCCGAGCGCGAAAAAAGTCACCTATAAAATCGATTTGAAGCGAGTGATCTTGCGTAAATTGGTGATGGGCATTGCCGATGCGGTGATGGAAGTCGACGGCAAGCAAATTTATGAAGCCACCGATCTGAGGGTCGGTCTGTTCACCTCCACCCAGGATTTCTGAAGAAGGTCTAGCCATGAGACGAGCAGTAGTAACCGGTCTGGGCATCGTTTCCAGCATAGGCAACAATCGCGACGAAGTGGTCGAGTCGCTCCGTTCGGGACGTTCCGGCATCGGTTTTTGCGAGGATTATCGCGAACTGGGCTTTCGCAGCCAAATCCATGGCCCGATCAAGATCGATCTGGACGAAGCGATAGACCGCAAAGTCAAACGCTTCATGGGCGACGGCGCGGCCTACAATTATTTGGCGATGGAACAGGCCATTGCCGACTCCGGTCTGGCCGACGACGAAGTATCCAATTTCCGCACCGGCCTGGTGATGGGCTCCGGCGGACCGTCGACTTCGAATCTGGTCGATGCGGCCGACATTCTCCGGTCCAAGGGCGTCAAGAAAGTCGGTCCGTACATGGTGACCCGAGCGATGTCCAGCACCAATACCGCTTGTTTGGCCACCCCGTTCAAAATCAAGGGCGTCAACTACACGATCAGCTCGGCTTGCGCGACCAGCGCCCACTGTATTGGCCATGCGATGGAGTTGATCCAACTCGGCAAGCAAGACGTGGTATTCGCCGGCGGCGGCGAGGAATTGCATTGGTCGATGTCGGTCCTGTTCGACGCGATGGGTGCCCTGTCCTCCAAATACAACGACACGCCGGAAAGCGCGTCGCGTCCTTATGACGAAACCCGCGACGGCTTCGTGATTTCCGGCGGCGGCGGCGTGCTGGTTATCGAGGAACTGGAACATGCCAAGGCGCGCGGCGCGAAAATTTACGCGGAATTGGTTGGTTACGGCGCCACCTCCGACGGTTACGACATGGTACAGCCGTCCGGCGAAGGCGCGGTGCGCTGCATGCAAATGGCGCTGGCGACCGTCGACGGCAATATTGACTACATCAATGCCCACGGCACCAGTACCCCGGTTGGCGATACCCGCGAACTGGAAGCGATGCGCGCGGTATTCGGTGCCGACTCGGTGCCGCCGGTGAGTTCCACCAAATCACTGACCGGCCATGCCTTAGGTGCCGCCGGCGTCAATGAAGCTATTTATTCGTTGCTGATGATGCAGGAAAATTTCTTGAGCGCATCGGCCAACATCGCTCATCTCGACCCCGGCGCCGCCGGTATCCCGATCGTTCGCGAATATCGGGACAACGTCAATTTGAACACCGTGATGTCCAATAGCTTCGGTTTTGGCGGCACCAACGCCACGCTGATCTTTCAACGTTACAACGGCTAAATCCTTGTGCGGCTAAAGTCTCGCTTTAGCCGCTCGCCTCGCTCCCATGTCCGATCCCAGCCAAAAATCCCGCACCCAATTCAATAAGTTGCAGAAGCGTTTGCGCCGTAGCGTCGGCGAAGCCATCGCCGACTTCAACATGATAGAACATGGCGACAAAGTCATGGTTTGCCTGTCGGGCGGCAAGGATTCCTATACGATGCTGGATATCCTGCTGAATTTACAGAAGACAGCGCCGGTGGATTTCGAAATCCTGGCCGTTAATTTGGACCAAAAGCAACCCGGTTTTCCTGAACACGTATTGCCGGAGTACCTCAGTGCTATCGGCGTCCCCTTCCACATCATCGAGCACGATACCTACAGTATCGTCAAACGCATCATTCCGGAAGGCCAAACCACCTGCAGCCTGTGTTCCAGACTGCGGCGCGGTACTCTGTACGGCTTCGCCAGAGAACATCGGGTCACTAAAATCGCGCTGGGCCACCACCGCGACGACATCATCGAGACCTTCTTTCTAAACTTGTTCTACGCCGGTAAATTGAAGGCGATGCCGCCGAAACTACTCAGCGACGACAAACAGAACATCGTGATTCGCCCCTTGGCTTACTGCCGGGAAAAAGACATCAATCGCTTCGCCGCCTTCAAGCAATTTCCGATCATTCCGTGCAACCTGTGCGGTTCGCAGGAAAACTTGCAACGCAAGGCGATGAAGGCGATGCTGAACGGTTGGGATAAACAGTTTCCGGGCCGTATCGAAACCATTTTCGCCGGCCTGCAAAACATTGCGCCGTCGCAAATGCTCGACGCCGGCCTCTTTGACTTTGCCGGTCTGAGCCGTGATCCAAACCCGCTGCCGACCGGTAGTACCGGTGCTTGCGGCGCTGATGAAACCAACCCGGCAGCGGTTGTCGCCTATGGCGCCGGATTGGATATACTGGAACGCTAACCCAACGGAAATCCGGACATGAACCTAACAATTTTGGTCACCGGCGGCGCCGGTTATATCGGCAGCCACACTTGTGTCGAGTTGTTAAACGCGGGTTTCGATGTCGTCGTCGTCGATAATCTCAGCAACAGCAAGATCGAAGCAATTCGCCGGGTGGAACGAATTACCGGCAAAACGATAGATTTTCATCAGGCCGACATAACCGACAAAGCGGCGTTGCAAGCCATCATGGCCGAGCGCAACATTGCCGCCGTCGTGCACTTCGCCGGACTCAAAGCGGTCGGCGAATCCTGCCAAATGCCGTTGAACTATTATCACAACAATATCTACGGCACCTTGGTATTGCTGGAAACGATGGCGGAGTTCGGGGTCAAGCGACTGGTGTTCAGCTCTTCGGCCACTGTTTACGGCGACCCACACAGCGTGCCTATCCGGGAAAACTTTCCGCTACAAGCCACCAATCCATACGGCCGCACCAAGTTGTTCATCGAAGAAATCCTGCGCGACGTTAGCCGGGCCGATCCGCTGAACCATGGCGCCACACCTTGGCAAGTCACGATATTGCGCTACTTCAACCCGATCGGCGCACACGCTAGTGGACTCATCGGCGAGGACCCGAACGGCATCCCCAATAATTTGATGCCCTTCCTGTCGCAGGTCGCAATCGGCAAACTACCGATGCTGTCGGTCTTCGGCAACGACTATTCGACACCGGACGGCACCGGCGTCCGCGATTACATCCACGTGGTCGATTTGGCGCTCGGCCATATCAAGGCCCTGGAATACCTGCTAAAACACGACACCAAGGATAGCGTGTGCGACGCCATCAATCTCGGCACCGGCAACGGCTACAGCGTCTTACAGATGGTCGAAACCTTTATTGAAGTCACCGGCCAAGCCGTGCCCTATCGAATCGCTCCGCGCCGGCCCGGCGACGTGGCGGCCTGTTACGCCGACCCCAGTCTAGCCGCCGAAAAAATCGGCTGGAAGGCCGAACGAGACTTGGCGCGGATGCTGGCCGACACTTGGCATTGGCAAACCCAAAATCCCGGCGGCTACGACTGAACAGTCCTCGGCTCCAGCACCAAACCGGCGTTTTCGACCCGGTTTCTGCCGCTGCGCTTGGCCTCGTATAAGGCCACATCCGCCGCCTGCACCAGTTCCAGCGCAATTTGAGGCACCGCCAATTTCCGACTCAGGTTGGGGTGATAGGTGGCGGCACCGATAGAGATGGTGACCGGAATGACCTGACCGGCATAATCGATCTTCAAATCGGAAATGCCGCTGCGGATCCTTTCGGCAATCTCCCCGCTCATCGTTTCGTCGGCCCGCGACAGTAGCGCGACGAACTCTTCGCCGCCGTATCGGGCCAATACGTCGTTGTTGCGTAACTGCCGCTTGATCGTGGAAGCCACCAACGACAGCACTTGATCGCCGGCTTGATGACCAAAGCCGTCGTTGATCCGTTTGAAATAGTCGATATCCAGAAACAGGCAGGATAGGGGCTCACGGGTGCGCTGACCTCGGTCCAATTCCTCGACGATGCGCTGTTCCAGAAAACGGCGGTTGTTGACGCCGGTCAGCGGGTCGATCAGGCTGGTGCGGCGCATCGTCTCGACATTCAGATTGTTTTCGAGACAAATCCCAATCACCGATGCGATGTGCTCGATAAAGTCGGTCGCCATGCCGTTGATAAAACGGTCGCGTTGGTGACTGCCCAAGTTTAACGAACCCAGAATCTTACCGCGCCGGATTAGCGGAATGATCACGACCGAAGCCGGCTGCTTGGCGACGCCGGGAAAGAAGCGGCTCCAGCGTTCGTCGCGATGGATACCGACCAACGGCTGGCCTGCGGTACCGAAGCTCTGCAAAAATATCCCGTCTTGTTCCAACAGCACCAATTCGGGCCGCTCGCGAAACGGATAGTGGTCGGCTTCCAGGTAACTGGCGATTTCGCCTTGGCCGTCGATCAAGGACAAGCAAACCGCATCGAGATTAAAAAACAAACGGGTCTCGGCGATGATGAATTCAATCATCTCCGCCAACGTGTTCGACGCCAGCAAGCGCATCTCGAAAGCCTGCAGGCGCTTCAGAGTCAGACTGTTATGTTGAACCCGATGCAGCATGCCATCCAAATGGCTCTCCAGCACCGACAATTCGGCTGTTATATCTTCTTCCAATCTTGCCCCCACCGCGCGACAACCAAGCCGATAATCCTAGCAGGGTTTATCGAAAATGCGCGGGCGCGCCTGGCCGGGTTTCGTTCCGAACCGCTTCGGCGCAAATCGGCCGGTTTGAGGCCGGTTGCCCGCTCGACTTCGCGGCGAACAACCGGCTGGTAACGAGACACACCCACCCGCCGCATGGAATGCGGTTAGGCAACCTGATCGGCCTTCGCTTGATAACTGTCGATCTGATTGAAATTCAGATACCGATAAGTATCCGCGCTGGTTTGGTCGATCAACGCCGCGTATTGCATGTACTCCTCGGGCGTAGGGATTTTTCCGAGCAGCGAACACACGGCCGCTAACTCCGCAGACGACAAATAGACATTGGCGCCGTTACCTAAACGGTTGGGGAAGTTACGGGTCGAGGTTGATACCACGGTCGAGCCTTCCGCCACCCGCGCCTGATTACCCATGCACAGTGAACAGCCCGGCATTTCGGTACGGGCACCCACCTTACCGAACGTGCCGTAATAGCCCTCTTCCACTAACTGGTTCTGATCCATTTTGGTCGGCGGCGCCACCCACAAACGCGTCGGCAAGGCCCCGGCTTTTTCCAGCAATTTACCGGCGGCGCGGAAGTGGCCAATGTTGGTCATGCAGGAACCGATAAACACCTCATCGATCTTGGTGCCTGCCACGGCCGACAGCGGTTTGATGTCGTCCGGATCGTTCGGGCAAGCCAATAAAGGTTCGGTGATTTGGTTCAGATCGATTTCAATAATTTCCGCATACTCGGCGTCTTTATCCGCTTCCATCAGTACCGGGTTGGCCAGCCAATCCTGCATGGCTTTGATCCGGCGTTGGATGGTCCGGGCATCGCCATACCCTTCGGCAATCATCCATTTCAGCAAGGTGATATTGGAATTGAGGTATTCGCGGATCGGCGCTTCGTTGAGCTTAATGGTACAACCGCCAGCCGAACGTTCCGCCGACGCGTCGGAAATTTCAAAAGCCTGTTCGACTTTCAAATCCGGCAAACCTTCGATTTCCAGAATCCGCCCGGAAAACACGTTCTTCTTACCCTGCTTGGCCACGGTCAGCAAACCGCGCTGAATCGCCGCATAAGGAATGGCATTGACCAAGTCGCGCAAGGTAATGCCGGGTTGCATTTGGCCTTTGAAACGCACCAGTACCGATTCCGGCATATCCAGCGGCATCACGCCGGTCGCGGCGGCAAATGCCACCAAACCGGAACCCGCGGGAAACGAGATACCAATCGGGAAACGGGTGTGCGAATCGCCGCCGGTGCCGACGGTATCCGGTAACAGCATCCGGTTCAGCCAGGAGTGAATCACGCCGTCGCCGGGACGTAAGCTGACACCGCCGCGCGTCATGATGAAATCCGGCAGGGTATGCTGCATTTGCACGTCGACCGGTTTGGGATAAGCGGCGGTATGACAGAACGACTGCATCACCAGATCGGCGGAGAAGCCCAGGCAAGCCAGGTCTTTCAATTCGTCGCGGGTCATCGGTCCGGTGGTGTCTTGCGAACCGACTGTGGTCATTTTCGGTTCGCAGTAACTGCCCGGCCGCACGCCGGCCACGCCGCAGGCTTTGCCGACAATTTTTTGCGCCAGCGTATAGCCTTTGCCGGTATCGGCGGCTTCGCCCAAGCGGCGGAATACCGTTGAAGCGGGCAAGCCCAAAAATTGGCGGGCGCGGTCGGTCAAACCCCGGCCGATGATCAACGGAATTCGGCCACCGGCACGGACTTCGTCGAAGATGACTTCGGTTTTTAACGCAAACTCGCAAATCACTTCGTCCATGCCGTGGCGCTTTACGACGCCTTGATAAGGGTAAATGTCGATGACATCGCCCATCGCCATGCCGGTGACGTCGCATTCAATCGGCAATGCGCCGGAATCTTCCATGGTATTGAAGAAGATAGGCGCGATTTTGCCGCCGATGCAGACGCCGCCGCCGCGCTTGTTCGGAATAAACGGAATGTCGTCGCCCATGAACCACAACACCGAGTTGGTCGCGGATTTACGCGACGAGCCGGTGCCGACCACGTCGCCGACATAGGCCACCGGGAAACCCTTGGCTTTGAGTTCGGTAATTTGCTGCTCGGCATTGGTGATGCCGTCGCGCGGCATTTTCAGCATGGCTTTGGCATGCAACGGAATATCCGGCCTGGACCAGGCATCCGGCGCAGGCGACAGATCGTCGGTGTTGGTTTCGCCGGTGACTTTGAACACCGTCACCGTCAATTTTTCCGGCACTTCCGGCTTGGCGGTGAACCATTCCGCATCCGCCCAGGATTGCAGTACTTGTTTCGCGTAGACGTTGCCGGCTTCGGCCTTTTCCTGGACATCGTGGAAGGCGTCGAAAATCAGCAGAATTTGCGACAACGCTTTCGCGGCAATCGGCGCCAGCGCGGCGTTGTCCAGCAACTCGATCAGCGGCGCGACGTTGTATCCGCCCAGCATCGTGCCCAGCAACTCGGTGGCTTTTTCCGGCGTGATCAACGGGGACGACACTTCGCCTTTGGCGATGGCGGTCAAGAATCCGGCTTTGACGTAAGCGGCTTCATCCACACCCGCGGGGACCCGGTTCGCCAGCAAATCCAGCAGAAAGGCTTCTTCTCCGGCGGGCGGATTTTTCAGCAACTCAACCAATGCCGCTACTTGCTCGGCATCCAAGGGTTTGGGAACGATGCCCTCGGCGGCACGTTCGGCGACGTGTTTTCGGTATTGTTCTAACATGATGATTTCCGGTAAAAAAATTAGGCTTGGGATGCGTTGACGCTGGCTTCGGCATTCGCTTGAGCCAGCGCTTGCTCGGCGATGAAGGTGCGTATATCTTCGTTGTCGACTCGGGCATAGATTTCGAAGACGCCGAGGTTCAAGCCTATCGATTCGAAAGGCACGTCGTCGCCGAGAAAATAATGGTTGGAGACCCAACCTTCGCTACGCCGACAGACTTCGACATCGACGATGTCTTGCTCGATCAGCACGTATTCCTGCAAGGTCGGAATGGTTTGATAGAGGCGGCGTTTGAGGGTTTCGTCGCGGCGGCGGGTGGATTTGGACAATACCTCGACGACCAGTACCGGCGACTCGGCATAGTATTCGTGGGTCGAGGTATCTTCGCAAACCACCATCGCGTCGGGATAAAACAAATACTGGCCAATCTTGACTTTGACATCGGAGCTAAACGGCTCGCAGGGTTTGTCCTGCAAGTGGTTGCCGAAGATGCGCGACAAGTTCATCTTGATTCTGTCGTGATTCTTGCTGACGCCCGACATCGCCACGACTTCGCCGTCGTCATACTCGTGCTTGGTGTCGCTGAGCAATTCCGCCGCAAGATAGTCCTCAACGGACATCCAAGTTTTATCAAATTCGGGTTGCGCGCTCATAACCACCTCCGCAGCTGATTAATCACTCCATTGCATCAACAATGGCTTGCCCCATTTCCTTGGTCCCGTATTGGCTGCCTGGGTTCAAATCCGGCGTCACGTAAACACCTTCGTTAACGACTTTCTCGATGGCATTTTGCATACGGATTGCTGCTGCATGCTCGCCCAAGTGATTCAACATCATCACGCCCGCCATCATCACCGCGGTCGGATTGGCGATGTTTTTACCGGCGATGTCCGGCGCGCTGCCGTGCACGGCTTCGAATAAGGCGGCGTCCTCACCGATGTTGGCGCCGGGAATCAGCCCCAAGCCACCCACCAAACCGGCGGTCAAATCGGACAGGATGTCGCCGAACATATTGGTGGTGACCACCACGTCGAATTGCTCCGGCTTCATCACCATGTGCATGCAGGCGGCATCGACGATCTTCTCGTCGAATTCGATCTGGGGATATTTGGCCGCTACTTCGCGAGCCGTTTTCAGAAACAAACCTTGCGTGAATTTCAAGATGTTGGCTTTGTGGCACACCGTGACTTTCTTGCGCTCGTTGTCGATCGCATATTTGAACGCATATTCCACAATGCGCTCGGACCCGGCTTTAGTGACGACGGCCAAACTCTCGGCGATATCCTTGGCCGGCGTCAAATAGTGCTCCAGGCCGACGTACAGGCCTTCGGTATTTTCCCGCACGATCACGATATCGACATCGTCGTAACGGGTTTTGACACCGTGCCAGCTTTTGGCCGGACGCACGTTGGCGTAAAGGTCGTACTGTTTGCGCAACTCGACATTAATGCTGCGAAAGCCCTCTCCGACCATCGTCGTCAACGGCCCCTTGAAGGCAACCCGGGTCTGGGCGATGGACTCCATCGTCGCGTCGGGCAAAGGGGTACCGGTGCGCTCGTAAGCCGACATGCCGGCGTCGGCCTCGTGCCAGTGGATTTTCGCGCCGGCGGCGTTAATCACCGCGACGGCCGCTTCCATGATCGAGGGACCGATACCATCGCCTTTGATCAACGTGACGTTATGCATTCAAACTCTCCAGACTCAAATT
The DNA here is from genome assembly GCF_057766305.1 of Methylomonas sp. BG-2. Classification (NCBI taxonomy): domain Bacteria; kingdom Pseudomonadati; phylum Pseudomonadota; class Gammaproteobacteria; order Methylococcales; family Methylococcaceae; genus Methylomonas; species Methylomonas sp. BG-2. The sequence continues at coordinate 10,342 of NZ_JBYMAP010000133.1, forward strand.
AAGGGACAAACAATCATACACAGTTTCAACTATCGACGCGAAGCCGCCGGGTCTCAAAATGTCGCCGCCAATTCGATAACCGGGGCGTTGACGGCGGGCGCCGTTTCGAGGGTTTCGTGGTCGAGATCGTAACAAAGAATTCGCGGCGATCCGCCGAACGGATAGGCTACCGACAGAGTCACGCACAAACGACCGGTCGCCACGGACAGATAAGGCCGGGTTAAGTGCACCTCCTCGGAACCGTGCAAGGCTCGCAACAAATAGGGTCGGCGCAGCCAACTCGCCCGATTTCCGGCCGCCAACGGCGCAAACCGGCCGCCACTGGTCGCGTAGCAATGATCGGCTACCACGCTGCCGCCAATTTGCACGCCGTCGCCACCCAATAAATAACAGCGGTCGGCGCCCGGCAATGCCAGCAACTGGCGGATGCCATCAAGATTCTCGAAATCCTCTGCGCCGGTTTGTAAAGCCTGCTTCGCCACCAGCATCGCCTGAATATGATGCTGGTATCGCGAACGGCCGTTTTGCTTGGAAATATCCAGCGCATACTGGCCGAACAAATCCTCGACCGCCGGCCTCACCTCTTCCGCCGCTTGCACACCCAAGCGCGGGGCCCCGAAGTAATAGCCTTGCACCAAATCGATATTCGCATGCATCGCAATCATCGCTTCCTCTCGCGTTTCCACGCCTTCGATCAGCACCAGACTACCGGCTTCGTGCAGGGTTGCAACAATATTAGGCAGCATGCGCCGCGCGACCGCGTTATTCACCGCATGACGGACCATGGATTGGTCCAGTTTGACGATATGAGGTTTTATGCGCCAGATGCGCTGAAAATTGGAATGCCCGGCGCCAAAATCGTCAATGGCAATCAGGCAACCCAACTCTCGGTAAAAGCCGACCGACTGATCCAATTGCCGCTCTTCCAGTAACGGACTTTCCATGATTTCGATCACGACGCGCTCGGGCCGAATTCCGATCAGTTCCAACAACTGCTCAAAGAAAAAGCCAAAACGCCAGCCATGCACTATGACTTCGGGTGCGATATTCAGGAACAGCCAGTTCCCGCCGGAATCCGCCAGCTTAAAATTCCACAAATGCAGCGCTCGACATAGTCGGTCCAGATAAACCAAATCCTGCAAGGATTTCGCACTCTCGAACAGTTGCGGCGGTGCCACGGAGCGTCCGTCGGTCGCCGTACCCCGAATTAACGCCTCGTAACCTACCGCGCGCTGGTGCGGCAAACTGACGATGGCTTGAAAAGCGCTTTTTAACTCGATACCCGCGTGAGATCCAAAGGCTTGGTCGCCTTCCAGGCGGAGTTTGCTTAGGATCTGGTCGAGCATTGCATTTTTGGCATAGTCCGTGGTTTCTCGTATCTTAATGATAAGCATCGTCCGGCGAAAGCCACCCAAGCGCCAAACCCGCGCTAGTCACCGACCGATGTTAACGTTCTGAAGACGACAAAGCAAAACTCGCACCAATTGTGGACCAAATGGATTTGGACGGCGACAACGCTACTCGACACAGCGCGCAGACGGTGCGGAAACCGAGTCCCTTAACAACGCTGATGG
>NZ_JBYMAP010000134.1:0-11704 GCF_057766305.1 Methylomonas sp. BG-2
TGCAATCAAAGGTTGCGCAAGTATCGCGCGGAGTCGGCGGCTCGCCAACTGCCGGGTGGTTAAAGTCCCGCCCCAAGGTCGAGAGCCGATTTTCTCCTTGCCCAAGTGTTCGCCCGGTTCCAGCGATCAAGCGGTGACGATTGGCAGGTATCAGCCGCGAATTTGATAAATCATGATGCGGATAAATCCCGGAGATCGCGGGCCTTTGGTCAACACGCGATCATTGGCTTGGCGAATGGTTGGGCACCGATATTTTTGACTATGGCGAGCTTGGCATCTGTAATTATTTACAGATGCTTCGAAGCCTATTGCTACCAGCCTTCCTTGGCGTCATCCAGCCACAGGTAAGCTGAATGGCTTGGGGACAAGCCGGCTGTTTTGGGTCTGAAAAGTATCGGGAACAGCGGATTGCTCGGCGTTTTATCTTAGCTGGGCAGGCTTTTGACCGTATCCAATACCGCTTGCGCATGTCCATCCGGGCTAACGCCGTACAAGGCTTCGATCAACTTGCCGTCCTTGCCGATAATGAAGGTCGAGCGGACGATCTTCCACTTTTTGACGCCGTCTTTTTCGACTTCCTGCCAAGTGCCGTAGCTGTCGCATAGCAAGCCGTCGGTATCGGCCAACAATTGCACGTTCAGTCCGTATTTGGCGATGAAGGCTCGGTGGCTCTCGCAGTCGTCCTTGCTGACGCCGACGATGACGGTGTCGGCCGCCGCAAACTCGGCGGCGAGCGCGGTAAAGTCGTTGGCTTCTATCGTGCAGCCCGGCGTATCGTCCTTGGGGTAAAAATACAGCACTACGTTCTTTTCGCCCTGGTAATCCGACAGATAGATCATTTTGTTGTCTTGATTCACGGCACGGAAAAACGGCGCTTCCTGGTTTTTTTCTAATAATTGCGACATGGGTTCTCTCCTGTTGTACGGGGCGAATGCGAACTGACGGATGGGCCGGGCCGGCCATCGGCACCAAGCCGGCCGCGCCGGCCGGAACCCAAATTCCGGCGATCCGCGGCTGGCGGCGATTATGGACCAAGCGCCGGACGGGCTTCTACCACAAAATTGCTGGGACTAAGCTCGCGGCGGGTTGCAGACCGAGATTAAACCGCGCCGAATGCAACGGCCGCCGCTAAGCCCAAAGCTCGTCGACTTGACCGTCGTGGCCGCAAAATACCGCCCGGGTCAGGCCGCTGAATATACCGTGTTCGACGATGCCCGGAATGCCGTTCAGTCGTTCGTTCAGGGTTTTGGCGTCCAGTGTGGAGTCGAACACCACATCCAGCACCAAACTGCCGTGCGAGGTGACGACCAGGCCGTCACCGTTGGCGGTTTGCCGCAAGCCGCCGTGGCCGCCGATGGCCGCCACGCTGCGTTGTACCAGCTTCCAGGCAAAGGGCGTGACTTCGATCGGAATCGGGAAGTTTTCGCCGATACGCTTGACGCGCTTGCTGGCGTCGATCAGTACCAGGAACGAGTCGCAGGCCTTGGCCAGCAGCTTTTCGCGGACTAAATCGTAGCCCCGGCCCTTCAGCAGCGTCAGATCGGGCGCGACTTCGTCGGCGCCGTCCACGTACAAGTCCAGGTGTTCGAGATGGTCGATCGCGATCAGCGGCAGGTCCAGCTGGCGGGCCTTGATCGTGCTGACCGTCGAGCTGGCCACGGTGGTGAATTTCAGGCCCTCCTGGGTGCGGCGCCGCGCCAGTTCCTCGATGAACAGATTGGCGGTAGAGCCGGTGCCCAGGCCGACGATCATGCCGTTTTGCACGTGTTGAGCAGCATGTTGGGCGACGCGTTGTTTGTCGTTCATGGTTCTGCCTTTGCGATGGTCTAAAAAACGGGATGACGTGAAAGCCGGCCGTCAAGTTTTGGGGCCGGATTATTCTTCCAGCTTGTGAACGCGGGCTTCCAGCGCTTTAAATTTTTGCAGCAATTCCGGCAGTTTGGCCAGGGCCGCCAACTCCTTCCAGGCGACCTTGCGGTCCTTGGCGGGGCTGCCCCAAACTTGCGCGCCGGGATCAATATCCTGCGAAACCCCGCTACGGGCCATCACCACCGCGCGCGATCCGATTTTGACGTGGTCGGCGACGCCGGTGCTGCCGGCCAGGATGGCGCCGTCTTCTATCGTGCAGGAGCCGGAGATGCCGGACTGCCCGCAGATGATGACGTTGCGGCCGACGATGTTGTTATGGCCGAGCTGGACCAAATTGTCGATTTTGCTGCCGGCGCCGATCCGGGTCGGCCCCAAGGCGCCCCGGTCGATACAGGTGTTGGCGCCGATTTCGACGTGGTCCTCGATTTCGACGTGGCCGACGTGCGGCACCTTGACGTGTTGGTTGTCGCGGAATTTATAGCCGAATCCGTCGGCGCCGATCACCGCGCCGGCGTGAATAATCACGTGATTGCCGATCACGCTGTTGTCGTAAATTACCGCGTTGGGGTGGATATGGCAATGTTTGCCGATCGCCACGTGATTGCCGATGCGGGCACCGGCTTCGATGGTGCTGCTGTCGCCGACGCTGCTGTGTTGACCTATCGTCGCGAACGGGCCGACATGGACGTTGTAACCCAGTGTGGTGGTGTCGGCCAGCACGGCGTGCTCGGAAACCTGGCGCTTGAACACCGGCTCGGGATGCAGCAGTTTGACGGCGTTCAGAAAGCTGATTTCCGGATCCTTGCAAACCAGCAGCGTCAGGCCCGCCGGCATTTCGGCGTCGATCAGGGCTTCGGCGATGAAGCAGGCCGAGGCTTGGGTGTCTTTCAAATGTTTCTTGTATTTGCCGTCGCTGAGGACGGTGACCTGGTGGGGTTGGGCCGACATGATGTCGGCGGCGGAATGGATGGATTGGGTTGCGTCGCCGCCTTGCGTTTGTGCGTCGCAACGACTGGCCAGTTCCGTAATAAGCATGCGTTTTCCTATTTCCAAATGCCAATGATATGAGTGAAATCGTCGGTCCAGGGTTGCAGACCGAACGACAGCGGCAATTTCTGCCAATGCCCGAGCCGGCTTTGTTGCAGTTTTTCCAAGCGCTCGGGATGTTTCGCGATCACCACCCAATCGGTGGCGACCACCAGAGGGACATCGGTTTCCGGTTTAAATTCCTGGAGTAGGCCGGCCAGATGCAGTTGGTTGACGTGGTCGGCCAGGACTTTCTTCAGCGCCAGATGGCGGTTGGTGATGTGAAATGCCAGCAAACCGTCGTCCTTCAACTTGCTGAAGTATAGCTGCAAAGCCTCGCGGGTCAGCAAGTGTGTGGGAACCGCGTCGGAGCTGAAGGCGTCCATGATCAGCAGGTCGAAGCTGGCGTCGGCCTCGTTGGCCAGCGACAAGCGGGCGTCGCCGACGACCATCGCCGCCTGTTTGGCGCAACGCTCCAGATAATGAAACCAAGTGGGATCTTGCGCGACCGAAACCACCAGCGGGTCGATTTCGTAAAACGACCAAGTCTGGCCTTCCTTGGCGTAGCAGGCCAGCGCGCCGGCGCCCAGGCCGACCGCGCCGATCCGCCAACGCGGATTTTCGGCGTCGAATTCGGCGAACAGCTGGCCGATCGGGCCGGGCCGGCTGTAGTAAGTCAGCGGCGTGGTGATTTGCGCCGGAATCAAGCGCTCGGCGCCGTGCTTGGTGGTGCCGTGGTACAGCTCGCGGACTTTTTCCGGCTTTTGATTTTCGTCGGGAATTACAGTATCTCGCACCGACAACACGCCGAAAAACGTGCGTTCCTGATACAACACGTTCGAGGCCATGCCGTGCAGACCCAGCGTAAACAACAGCAGTACCGCCGTCAGCGTGCCCAGCGCCAACGGGCTGTGACGCAATGCGTAACTGATACCGGCCAGCAGGATCAGCGCGCCGCCGATCAGGTCCAGATAGTCGAATAATTGCTCGGTCGAAAAATAGACGGCCAGCCCGGCGCTCAGTATCAGGACCGGAAATATCAACTGCAAGGGCCAGCGGCCGTTCAGCAGGCCGGGCCGCAACAACAGCGCCGCGACGATCATGATCGGGTATTCGTAAACCGCGTCGAACAAAAACGGCGCGACGAAGGTGTTGAACAAGCCGCCCAGCATGCCGGCGAAAGACATCACCAGATAAAACCGGGTCAGGAATTGAGGATGCGGCCGGCTGCGCGCCAATTCGCCGTGGCAGACCATCACCGCCAGGAAGAACGAGGTCAGGTGCAGAATCAAATCCAGCCAATAAGGCAGCGTGGCCGGATTGATGAAGGAATAGGCGATGAATACCGTCAACACCGCCGGTTGCGCGGCCAGCATCCACGGCCGGATGCGCTCGGCCCAGGTACCGAACACCAGGATGAACGACAGCAAATACAGCGTCAGCGGCACGATCCACAACAATGGCACCGCCGCGATGTCGGTGCTGATGAACTGGGTCAGGCCCAGCAACAGGCTGGAAGGCACTAGGGCCAGCGCGGCCCAATGCAGTTGTTGCCAGCGGCTCGGCGGCGTGAGGGTTTCGTCGAAACTGGGCGCTTCCAGTTCGTCCTCGGATTGATTGCGCCAATAGCCGGCCGCGCAGAATAGGATGCAGGCGCACAGCAGCAGATAGCCGCCGCTCCAAACCAGACGTTGGTTGGCCAAGCCGATGTTGGGTTCGATTAAAAACGGATAGCTCAACAAGGCCAACAAACTGCCGGCATTACTGGCGGCGTAAAGATAATACGGATCGGCGCTGCTGCGGTGGCCGCAACGCGAGAACCAACTTTGCAGCAACGGCGCGGTCGCCGAGATCACGAAAAACGGCAGGCCGATCGCCAAAAACAAAGTCCAGACCAACCACCAGGCCGGATTGCCGGCGGTGGGTGGGTTGGGGTTGTCCGGCAGCGCCACCGGCAGCGCGAACACGCTGAAGATCATCAAGGCGGTGTGAATCTGAATCTGGCGCTGGGCGCCTTGCCGGGCCGTCAGCCAATGCGCGTACAGATAGCCGCAAAACAGCAAGGTTTGATAAAACACCATGCAGGTGTTCCACACCGCCGGCGTACCGCCGAGCAAGGGCAGCAACAGTTTGCCGAACATCGGCTGCAGCACGAACATCAGCAATGCGCTGATGAATAGGGTCGTGGCGAATGCGATAACCGGCGAAATGAGGGTGGGGTAGGTGGTTTGAGGCGCTGAATTCATCGTTATTATTGTCGGGGGTTGGCCGAGCCGGGCGGGCCAATGATAAAGCATTTGCGCCGGCTTGTGGCTGGGGCTTGGACCGCGGACCGTTGGCGTCAAAAGGTCGATGCGCGGTTTTTTACCGGAATTTACATTATATTGACCGGGATTTACCGACCTCGTCGGCATACTGTTGTTTACCCGTGTTTAAATTTTGGCTGTTGCATGTTGTTATCAATCAATAGGGAATTCGGTGCGATGAAACGATCTTCAAGCCGGCCGATCGGCAGGTTCGCGAGCGGTTTACGGATCGCGGTCTGGCTGCCGTGGTGTCTGCTGTTGGCCGCCTGTGGTTCACGGCCGCTGCCGCCCAGCCAGGTCGAGCAGGCCGAAAAGCTGGAAAAAGTTTTGCTGGACGGCGGCTATCGGCCGGCGCGGCTGTTCGAGATCGAATCCGGCCGCGAAATCTGGCACCGCGACGGCCGCGATTTGGACGTATCGATGACGGTACCGACCGCGCCCGGCCGTTACCCGTTGATCGTCTATCTGCCGGCCTTGGGCGAGGATGCCGGCGGCGGCCGCTTGTGGCGCGAATTCTGGGCCAAGGCCGGGTATGCGGTGTTCTGCGTGCAACCGGTGGCGATCGGCCAAGCCTTGCGCGAATTGAATCGGCCGCGCGGCGGCCCCCGCGCCGGCACCGATAGCGAATTCGGCCCGCCGGGCGAGCAGGACGGCGAGGCGCCGGGGATGTTCGGCGGTTGGTTTGGCGGCGGACCCGATCCGGAAGACGAAGTCCGGCCAGACGACGAGGACGACAGCGACCGACCGGAGGATCAACGCCGTCCTTCCAAAGCCGCCCGCGGCAGCGAGTTGCGCTATCTCGGCCACGAATATTTCGCCGTCGAGCATTTGCCCGGTCGAGTCGCCGAGTTGGCCTGGGCTTACCAGCAACTCCGGACCCGGGCCGGTTTGGGACAACGCCTGTATGCCGCCGCCGACGTCGATAAAATGGTGTTGGCCGGCTACGATTTGGGCGCGCAAACCGTCAGCGCGGTGCTTGGCGAAAACTTTGGCGTTGAATTGCCCGGCAGGGAAAGCTTGCGACCCTTGGCCGGTATTCTGTTGAGTCCATCCGTGGATTTGGCGACCGGCAATGTCCGCGGCCGTTTTCAACCGATGGCCTTGCCGCTGCTGGCCATCACCGGCAGCGAGGACCACGATTCCTACGCGATCGGTGCCGCCGCCGCCCGTACTTCGGTTTGGGAGCACGCGCCGCCGGGCGACAAATACCTGTTGATGTTGAAGGAGGCCAGCCATCAATTACTGGCCGGCGCCGGGATCGGCACCGGCCAGGGCCAGCGCGGCGGCTTGGGCGGCGGCCCCGGCATGGGTCTGGGCGGCGGCGGGCCGGGCGGCCGATTGTTATTGAACCCGGTCAATCGAGTCGGCGGTGGCATGGGCGGAGGCGGCGGACCGCCGATGGGCGGCGGCCCCGGCTATGGATTGCGCGGCGAAGACCTGGAAAAAATGCGGATCGAGCGGGCATACAAGCAAGTCGCGGCGGTGCAAAGCGCGAGTACCGCCTTTCTGGATTTGCTCGTCAAAAACGACGAATTTGCCAAAGCCTGGCTGCTGGAGAAATTCAATCCCTGGCTGGGCAAGGCCGGCGTGTTCAAGGGCCGTTAGCGCCAACCAGGGCTGGCGGGTCTAGGCAGGTTCGGGCAGATCCCGCTCGGCCGGACTCGCCGCCCAGCGCGCCCGCAAGCGGTCGCGGTGCATATACAGCCACTGCAAGGCCAGAATCGGAATCCCGGATTCAATCGAGCCGTCTTCCAGCATCGCGAAGGCCTGTTCGGCCTTGACCGCGAACACGCGGATGTCTTCGTCCTCGTGGTCCAGGCCGTGAACGCCACCGACGCCGCGGCTATCGACCCGGCCGCAAAACAAAGTGATCAACTCCGACGAGCCGCCCGGCGTCGTGTAAAAACGTTTGACTTCGATCAGCTCCAATATCTCGCAGCCGGCTTCTTCCAGCGCTTCGCGGTAGGCGACGTCTGAGGCGGTCTCGCCGTCCTCGATCGCGCCGGCGACGATTTCAATTTGCCAGGCATGGTTCGGCCGCAGGATCGCGCCGACCCGGAATTGCTCGATCAAGACTACTTCATCCCGGTCCGGGTCGTATAGCAAGACCGCCACGCAGTTGCCGCGCCGAAACAGCTCTCGTTGCAGCGGCCGGCTCCATCCGCCTTGATACAGCGTGTGTCGCACCCGGTATTGTTCCAGCCGAAAAAATCCTTCGTAGACGGTTTTCACGTCCAACACTTCGAATTGATGCTTGCTCATCGGCCGTAGCTCACCCGGTAGATCACGCCCAGTTTGTCGTCGCTGATCAGCAGGCTGCCGTCGCGACCGACGATGACGTCGTTCGGCCGACCCAACACTTCGCCGGACGCGGTCAGCCAACCGCTGATGAACGGTTGTTCGTTATAAGGATGGCCGCCGCTGAACTTGACCACATCGACTTGGTAGCCTTGCGGTTGCGTGCGGTTCCAGGAACCGTGTTGGGCGACGAACAATTGCCGGAAATAGTGGTCCGGGAACTGTTTGCCGGTGTAAAAGCGCATGCCCAACGGGGCGATATGGGCTTTGTACTTCCAGACCGGCGCGATAAAGCTGCTGCATGTTTTGTCGCCGGCCAGTTGCGGATCGGGGATGGTGCCGGCATGGCAGTAGGGGTAGCCGAAATGCTCGCCGGCCCGGCTCCATTCGTTGAGTTCGTCGGGCGGCACGTCGTCGCCCAAGTAGTCGCGGCCGTTATCGTTAAAAAATAAATGATTGGTGCGGGTTTCCCAGTCGAAACCGACGGTGTTGCGGATACCGCGCGCCAGGATTTCAAAATCGCTGCCGTCCGGATTTAGCCTGACCAGCGAGCCGTAAATCGGCTTGCCGGGATCGCAAATGTTGCACGGCGCGCCGACGGCGGTGTACAACTTGCCGTCGGGACCGAAGCGCAGATACTTCCAGCCGTGGTGGCGGTCTTCCGGAAAATCGTTAAACACCACTTCGGGTTTGGGCGGATTGCTCAAGCGTTGTTCGATGTTATCGAAGCGGATGATGCGGTGTATCTCCGCGACGTACAGCGAGCCGTTTTTAAACGCCACGCCGTTCGGCAAGTTTAATTGTTGGGCGATCTGAAATTGCTGTTCGGCGATGCCGTCGCCGTCCCGGTCCTGAACCGCGAACACGTTGCCGTCGCGGCTGCCGACGAATACCGTGCCGTTGTCGCCGAGCGCCATTTGCCGGGCATTGGGTACGCCGTCGGCAAAAATGCTAATCTTGAAGCCGGCCGGCAGCTTGAGTTGGCTGAGCACCGAGTCGTAGTCGCGATCGGCGGCGTGGGCGGCGCCGATCGTCGCCAAAACCAGCCATAGCGCTTGGATTGTTTTCATTTTCATACCCCAAAATAAACTTTTCGCAGATGGTAACACTCTATAACCTTGAATTTAATTTTTAGGCGCCCCACATCACCACCACTCAACAACGATAGAGGAAAGTCAAACCATGACCAGAATACTGCTGTTTTTGGCCACCAACGTGGCCATCATGATTGCGATCAGTATCATTTTTAGCGTCCTCGGCCTGAAGGGCGCGCTGGATGCCCAAGGCGTCAATCTGAACCTGGACGCCTTGCTGGTAATGTCGGCGGTATTTGGCATGACCGGCTCCATCATTTCGTTGTTCATGTCCAAATGGTCCGCCAAAAACGCGATGGGCGTGCATGTGATCGACCGCCCGCAGAACCAGACCGAACAATGGTTGCTGGATGTGGTTTCCCGTCAAGCGCAACAGGCCGGCATCGGCATGCCGGAAGTCGGTATTTTCGATGCGCCGGAACCCAACGCCTTCGCCACCGGCGCCAACCGCAACGACGCGTTGGTGGCGGTCAGTACCGGGTTGCTGAGAGCGATGAGCGCGGACGAGGTGGAAGCCGTGGTCGGCCACGAGATCAGCCACGTCGCCAACGGCGACATGGTGACGATGGCCTTGATGCAAGGCGTGGTCAACACCTTCGTCTACTTCTTCGCGACCATCATCGGCTATGTCGTCGACCGGGCCGTGTTCAAGACCGAACGCGGCTACGGTCCGGCCTATTACATCACCCAAATGATTGCTCAAATCGCGTTGTCGATTTTGGCCTCGATGTTGGTAATGTGGTTCTCGCGTTACCGCGAATTCCGGGCCGATGCCGGCGGCGCCAATTTGGCCGGCCGTCAGAAAATGATAGGCGCGTTGCGGGCCTTGCAGCGCTCGCACGAGCCGGCGCAGTTGCCGGGCGAACTAGCCGCGTTCGGCATTAACGGCGGCGGCGTGCAACGCTTGTTCATGAGCCATCCGCCGCTCGAGGAGCGCATCGAAGCCTTGCAAAACATGCGTTAATCGAAGGGAGGTCGCGCCGGTTAGCCGGCGCGGCTTTTTCATGTCCAATCGCCGTTACATCCGCTTCCGTTTAAACCTGAGTTACGATCAATACCTGGCGGTTTACCGGGGCCAGGCCAAGACCGTCACCACCTTGAGCGAGGACGGCCGCCGGGTGGTATTTCCGGCCGGCAACGTCCAACGCTATCTCACCAAATCCGGTATCCAGGGCTATTTCGAAATGGAGCTGACCGAGGCCAACAAATTCGTTTCGATCAAAAAACTCGCTTAGGCCGAACGGGCGTAAACCGGCGCCGACACGGCCGTTGCGTCGAAATAGTCGCCCTGCACCAAACCGAAGCCGGTCTGTCGCGCTAAAGCCGCGTTTTGTTTGTCGGCGATATCCAACAGGATGCCGCGCCCGCCTATCGATTCGATCAAGCCGTTCAATTGGCGCAATTTCTCCAACAAGCGGCTGTCGCGTATCCGCTCCAATTCGCCGACCGACAGGCACACGAAGTCGGCCGCGGCCCGGGCCAGCAAATCCAGCGCCGCCTGATCCAGGGTCGGGTAATCGAATTTCAACGCCACCCGATAAGCGCGCGTTTGATAGTTTTGCAAGCCTTTCAGCAAGGTTTGGTAATAGCGGGCGTAAATCCGGTTCACGGTCATCACGATTGCCACATTGCGGGTTTGCAGGCCGCATTTGACGATGACTTCCTCGAAATATGCGCCGTGGTCGGTTTTGACGCCGAGGATGTGGCGAGGATCGACATCCAGAAACAAAATCTCGTCCAGATGCGCTTCGGGCAAATAATTCAGCATGTGCACCGCCCGCGACAGCCGGTCGAAATTGACGATGCTCCGTGGCGGCGGCTCCGGATTCAGTAGCGCGTCCACCGTGGCCGGCGGCGGGCTTGGGGCCGGATTGGCGCTGATTTGCAGTTGCGCCATGTGGCCGACCCGTTGCGCGCTGCGCAAGGTTTCCCGAACCGGATTTAATTGGCTTGCCAGGCGAATGGGGCCGAATGACGCTTCCACTCGGCCGTCGCGCAGTACAAACGGCCGAAATCCGCTGTTGTGTTCCTGTTCCAGGCGGTCGTTGAAATATTCCACCAGTTGCTGCAATGGCATGGTTGTCTCCTGACTAAAGGGGGGCAAAAGGGCGTGCTCGGCTGCTACGAATTAGCGCGATTGCTTGGGTGACCGCCGATGCGGATCCGCGATGATGATCGGCCGAATGTCCGTCGCGATGTTGTGTAGCGACAGGGTCCGGAGTCGAACGCGGCCAAGCGTCCGCCGAGTATGCTGCTTAGCTTAATAGCGGATTTGAATTAAATAAAACGATATGTTTTGATGGGTCTATCTGGATATTCGATAATTCTGGCAGTTTATCCGGGCCGGCTCGCGGCATCCGTACCGCACCCAATATCGACTCCGACCGTGGCTTGTCGGAGGCGCTAGCCCTACGCGCCGGTGTCCAGCAATTCGATCCAGTGGCGGACCGGAAGCGTTGCCCGCTCGCGCAAGTGCAACCAGCAACCGATATTGGCGGTGACGATGACGTCCGCCGTGCCGGCTTGCAAGGCCGCCAATTTGGCGTCGCGCAACCGTTCGGCGATTGCCGGCTGCAGCAGACTGTAGCTGCCGGCCGAGCCGCAGCACAAATGCGCATCGGCGACTGCGGTCAGTTCGAAGCCCAGGCCGCTTAACAAGGACTCGACGACGCCGGGCAGGCCTTGGCCGTGCTGCAAGGTGCAGGGCGCTTGCACCGCGACTCGGCTAGGCCGCGCCGACAACGCGGCCAGATCCTGGCCGGTCAGGTATTCGGCGATGTCTAGGGTCTTGCTGGAAACGGTGGCGGCTTTGGTGGCGTAGTCCGGATCGTCGGCCAGCAGCCGGCCGTAATCCTTCAACATCACGCCGCAACCGCTGGCGGTCGAAATGACCGTTTCGGCGCCGGCTTGTAACGCCGGCCAGCAACGATCGACGACGGCGCGCGCCATCGCCAGCGCCTCGGACTGAGCGTCCAGATGGTGGGGCAGGGCGCCGCAGCAGCCGGCCGGCAGCGGCACGGCGCTGATGCCGATCCGGTCCAGTACCCGCGCCGTCGCGGCATCGATCCGCGGTGCCAGGGTCGGTTGCACGCAACCTTGCGGCAGCAACAC
>NZ_JBYMAP010000135.1:0-11622 GCF_057766305.1 Methylomonas sp. BG-2
GTAGTACATTCCTCATTGGTGGTGGAAAATCCTCACTAACACTTCTCCTTGTGTTGCTGAGGAAAGCGGTACTTCTAATAACACTGGCTATGGTCTCTATCGGCTTCGACCAAGGCCCCAATGATTTAGGCAAACCCAATATGCTCATTTTCGAAAAACTCGGTGGCATCGCCATCATCGCCGGTTCATTGCTGCTCAGCGCCTACGCGGTCTTGTTCCCGATCTTGTTACCACTAGGGACGGGAACCTTCGACTATGCCGAGGTCGTGCGCAGCCCAGGCTGGGCGCCTTTAGCGATGGTTGCCTTCGCCGGCGTTCTGGCGTTGCTGGCCGGCTTCTATGCCGTTTATGCAAACATGCGTGCCACGGCCGGTTGGCAGGGCGCCGTCGGTTTTTTATTCATCGAGGCGGCTTATTTGTTACAGGCCTGCAAGGTGACTTGGGAGCTGTTTCTCTATCCCGTCATCGCCCGCTATCCGGAAACCGCCTTCCTGTTGCGAGACGCCGTTATCAAAAACGATCCGGCGGTGTTGGCGTTTAGAATGTCGGCTTCGGAGACGATACTGGTCGGCATCGTGTTGTTTTGTCTGTCGCTTTATCGTTCGGCTATCTATCCCAAACCCGCGGCGGTGTTGATCTTTGTTGGTGCAGTGGTTTATGCGCTGGGCCCCGCGATTTCAGTGTTCGTGTCGATCGCCGGGATTTTCACCTTCGCCGTGGGCTGCATGCTGCTCGGGGTGCGCTTGCTGCGCTGATTGCGAGCGGCTGTTTGTCAATCAAACCCCGCATCTTGATTGGCGAAACCGCTAGGGCGCATGTGCCGCCGGTGCTAACCTGCCGCCATCATGGCTTGCAGGAGTTATTTAATGAACGATATTTCCGACCCGGTTTATGCGCGCCTGCTTAAGGCGGCGCTGGAATGTTTTCTGGCCGACGAATACCACAAGGTCACCACCCGCGCGATCGCCGACAAGGCCGGCGCCAATGTCTCGATGATCCGCTATTACTTCGGCAACAAGGAAGGACTGTACGAAGAGATGATACGCGAGACGCTCAAGCCCATCCTGGACATGCTCGACAGCGATGCGCTGTCCGAGGTCGGCGGTTTCGCCGAATACCTGCGCCTGTATTACCACACAATGCGCCAGCATCCCGAGTTTCCCAAGCTCATCCTCAAGGTGCTCGCCCTCAACCATGGGCCAGGCCGGCGTTTCATCCTGCAATTGCTGGAGCGCGGCCGCAGCGGCGGCGCGCGGCGGCTGGAACAGCTGAAGGCAAGCGGCCTGGTGGATCAGGCGCTCAATCCCGACGTGGCGCGCATGGCCTTCGTCAGCCTGGCGATGATGCCGATGCTGCTGAAAGACATTTTCGAGGAGCAAATGGGTGGGCAGATGGACGACGCCTTTCTCGACCAACTCGCCGCGCTCAACGGCAAACTGCTGGCGGCGGGCATGGCTATCGCCCAAGCGGGAGCCTGACATGACCTTGCAAAACAACGCTGGCGCGGTGCGCCGCTTCGCCAAACTCGCCCGATTCGGCGCCTGGCTGCAAAACCTGCCTAACAAACTGGTGCCGGCGCCGTTCCGCCTGATCCAGATCGGTTCGGCCTTCTGGCAATCGCGGGCACTGTATGTCGCCGCGCGGCTGGACATCGCCGGCGCGCTGGGCGATGGCGAAGCGAGCGTCGATACCCTGGCTGAGCGCGTTGGCGCCGACGCCGATGCACTGTACCGCTTGCTGCGCATGCTGGCGGCAATCGGCGTGTTTGAGGAAGTCTCGCCGCGTCGCTTCCGTAACAACAAACTTTCGTCATGCCTGCGCCCGGACCATCCCCACAGCGTGCGGGCGATGGTGCTGATGCACAACTCGCCGGAAATGACCCGGCCATGGTTCGAGCAATTGGAGCAGGGCGTGCGTAGCGGCGGCGTGCCGTTCGAATTGGCGCACTGGCAGGCGTTTTACTCGTATATGGATGGCAACCCGGAATTCGATACGCTGTTCGCGCAGGCGATGGATAGCGTCGAAGCCGTGGCCGGCGACAGTTTTGCTACCGATTTCGATTGGTCGCGCTTCGAGCGCATCATCGACGTCGGCGGCTCCAAGGGCGCAAAATCGCTGGCCATTCTCAAGCGTCATCCGCAGCTTAAGGCACTGGTGGCCGACCGCCAACAGGTCATCCAAGGCGCGGCGCAGTTCTGGCAGGAAAAGGGCGAGGGCGCCATGCTGCAACGCATGAGCTTCGAAGTCCGCGATCTGCTGCAATCCGTGCCCAAGGCGCAAAGCGGCAAGGACATCTATTTGCTGAGCGCGGTGTTGCATGGCTTCGACGATGCCGCCTGCATCGCCGTTTTATCCAACGTGGCGCGCGCCGCTGCGGGCCACGATGCGGCTATCGCCTTGATGGAAATGCTGATGCCGGACAGCCGCGCCGACGTTGCCACGGCCGCTTTCGATCTGCAGATGTTGGTCAACACCCGTGGTCGGGAACGGACGCTGGCGGAATGGCGGTGGTTGTTCGATCAGAGCGGGTTGGTGCTGCAGGAGGTGGTGGGCTTGCGGACGTTCGGGAAAATATTGGTGCTACGGACTGTTCGATGGCGCTAACCGTTTACGCCGTAATTTCGCCGGCGCCGCGACCCCGACAATAAATGCGGTGCAAAGGCCGATTCGCTCCTCACTCGTCATGCCGTTTCATCGTGGTGCCCGCCGGCTTAAATGTGTGTAGATCGACCGTGGTTTCGGCCGCCTGACTGGCGCAGCCCCAGTTCAACGGTTGGTCCTGGGTGAAGCGCTTGCCCAGTTGCCAGGCGATTTCGGCGCGGGCCAATTCCACGCCCAGATAAAAGGCGTGGCCGCCGTCGGTTTCGACGCCCAGTTTGGGATACAGCTCGAAGGGGTCCAATGCGCTGTGCAGGCCGTCGCGATTGAACACGTGCAAACCTTCGCTGCTGACTTGAATCCGGTAGCTGGGGTCCTTGATCTGTCCGGCCAGCGCCTCGATTTCATCGCGGCTGTTCAAAAACGGCGCGGTGTCGTGCACGGTCAGCAAATCGGCGGCAATGTGCTTGGGCAGCGTGTTGTGTTGCTTGGCGGTATGCATGATGCGCCGCGCCCGGTCGGCTTCGCGGATCGCCCGACAGGCATGCTTGCTGACTTCGGTGGCCAGAATGTGGCCGATGTCCAATTCCGAGCATATCCCAAGTAACAGCGCGTTCATGCCGGCGGTGTCGGCGTGGGTCAGTTCGGTCAGATTGCCGACGCCCATCATCATTTCCACCTCGGGATAGCGGCGGCGAAACGCGTGGTTGCGGACGATGGATTCGGTAAAGCCGAAATGGATCGGGTCCAGGATAGGATCGACGATGAAGGCGCGGCCCTTGGCTTGCAGCGTCTCGATGGCCTTATCCAGCGTGCTCAGGTCGCCGTGGGTTTGCGGAATCAGAATCGGCGTGGCCGCCACTTCGTCGGCGATCCATAAACTGCGCTCGGTCAAGCTCAGCATGTAGTCGGCGCCGGCCCTGGCCCCGGCCAGCAAATCGGCGTCTTCCAGCGAATCGATGCTGACCGTGTAACCGGCCTGCTTCAAGGCCTGGATGGCTTCTGGCAAATGCGGGAACGGCGTGCCGGGCAGGCAGCCGATGTCGATCACGTCGGCGCCGTTGGCGGCGTAATAGGCGGCGCGCTGCAAGATCGCCTCGATGCCGATGTTCGGCGCATCGACGATTTCGGCGAAGATTTTGGTGCGGTATTGGCTCAAATCGTAGTGATGGGCGGCCATGCCGAAATGCTGCGGCAGATCCTTGATTTCCTCCGGGCCGCGCTCGACCGGCACGCCGAAGTGTTGGCTCAACACCGCCAGATCGCCCCGGCAGCGGCCGGGCAGTATCACCCGGTCGGCGCCCAGCGCATCCGGCAGGCGGCGGATAATCATGTCCACGGTAATCAGGGCCGCGACGGTGACGCCCATCACGTGTACCTTGTACTGAAAGTCCGGCTGCATCGCCTCCAGCACTTGGCGAACCTGTTTTTCCGCCAACTTGCCTGTGATGAACAGGATTTTTTCGCTCATAGCGCCGCCAGTCTGGCCTTGACCGCGACGATCAACTGCTCCACGTCGTCAACCACCTGGGTGTAGGGAAAGCGGCGCAGACGGTCGGTGGCTTCCAGATCGATGGGCCTGGGATAGACCATGAATTTCTTGTTGCCGGGCGCGGTGGTTTCGATTTCCGGCGCGGTATCGCAGGGATAGACGATGCTTGGAATCCGGCATTTGCCGGCCTGGGCGTATAAATTGGTCGCCAGCGAATCGGCGATGCCGAGCACGCATTTGGCGACGGTATTGGAAGTGGTCGGGGCCATCACGAAGGTATGATAGTCGCCCTTGTAAAACAGGCCGACCGGCGGGGCCGAAGCCGCCTTGTCGCGGTACACCGGCATCCGGGCGCGGACATCATCCAGCTTGATGCCGTACATTTTCAGCACTTCCTCGCCGGCCTGACTGAGATACAGATCGACATGATCCAGCGTCATGATAAATTCCAGGCATTCTTCGATGTAATGGCCGGAACCGGTAATGGCCCAGGCGAGACGCGGCGTAGTCATGGTCAAGGTGTCGGTAGCGGGCCGCTCATTATACTGGAACGGGCCGGCTTCGGCTTCGCTCAGCCAACGGGGCGACGGCTTTGGGCTTCGGGGCGCTGGTCGCGGCCGGCCGCTCGAGCCAGTTGGTCAATCCGGTCGGGCGTTTCCAAGCGTCAAACTTAACGGCATCGCCCGGCCGAATTTAGGCATAATGATGATCGGTCTTAAGATATGGTCATTAATAACTTCCCGATAAAATTTTCCGTCCGTCCCGAGCCTGTCGAAGGACGGCCCCAAAATTCCCGGCCGAATGCCGTCACTCGTTCACGCTTGGATGAGCTTGGCCCGAACGGGTGACGGTCTTTGGGGAAGTTATTGTTAACGGAATCCTGAACGGTTTAGTCTCTGTCAACGAAAGGAAGGGTGAGCGATGGTGGAATACTCGCGCGCGGAGCTGGCGCGGCAAGCGCATGTCATGACATTTACCAGCGGCAAGGGCGGCGTCGGCAAGACTTGCTTGACGGCTAACATCGCGGCGGCGATGGCGTTGCGCGGCGCCAAGGTGTGCATATTCGATGCCGATACCGGTCTTGCCAACATCAATATTCTGCTGGGCCTGCGTCCCGAGTTTACGCTGGAACACGTGCTGCGCGGCGAAAAAACCATCAACGAGGTGGTCGTCACCACCGCCGGCGGCGTCGCGGTGGTGCCGGGGGCATCCGGGATAGCCGCTTGCGCGAATCTCGGCCCCGGCGAAGCGCGCCGACTGTTGGATGCCTTGGCGGCCTTGGAAGGCCAATACGACTACATTCTGATCGATTCCGCCGCCGGCGTCGCCGACCATGTCCTGCAATTCGTCGAGGCCGCCCCCAGGGCGTTCTTGGTGATTACCGCCGAGCCGACTTCGCTAACCGATGCCTTTTCGCTGCTGAAACTGTTGAACGCCCGGCATTATCCCGGCCAATTGAAAGTGATCGTCAATCAGGCCGCCGATTACGCCGCCGCGATGGAAACCTATCGGCGCTTCGCGGCCGTGGTCGAAAAATACCTGAGCTTGCGGGCGGACTACGGCGGTTACGTCGCGCGCGACGAAAACCTGCCGCGCTCGGTGACGCTGCAATCGCCCATCGTCGAATTGATGAGCCAATCGCCGGCCAGCCGTTGTCTGACCGCGCTGGCCGACAACATCGTCAAGTACATCGGTAGCGAGGCGCCGCAATCCGGTTTAAGCGAGTATTGGCGCGGCGCGTTGGCCGAAAGCCAAACCGTGGCGGATGCGACCGGATTTGCGGGAACCGGCGCTGAATCGGCCAAGTTCAAGGCCGACCAACGCGACCAAGCCGAAGCCGCGTTGTTGCGCGGCATTGCCGAGTTCGTCGAACGCCACGGCGAGTTCCCGAAAGCCTTCAAGCAACTGTTTTTTCGCTGGCTGGAGACCGAAAACCACGCCGCTCCCCGCCTGATCGAATTGGTGACGACGCTGGAGGCACTATATACCGCGCGCTACCGCGAGCCGATGTTCGGCTTGGAAAGCAACGCCGCCCGGCTGATCGCGCAAACCGGCGGCGCCGAGGATCAATTGCGCGGCCTGATTCGCCAATTGCGCGACGCCTACCGGCAAGCGCACGCAAGCGACGTCTTCGATTTGGAACAGGAATTGTCCGGCACGATAAGCCGCGACGACTTCACCGAGGAGCGCTTCGAGGCGCTGGCGATGCGAATGCGCGCGGCGTTTCAGGCTCGTTTCAACAAGCCTTACCAAAGTCAAAGCGAATTATTGCTGGAATCGACCGCCGAGGCGCTGGCGGCGATGGCTGGGCAAGAACAAGCGTTGCAAACCGAATTTGCCTCGCTAACGCAACAAATGCGTCAACTCACCTCGCGGCGCGAAGCGTTGCTAACCGCCATCGAACACGCTCAGCAACAGCAATTGACCGTTGCCGGCCAAACCTCCATCGACGGCTGATGGCAGCCGGTCGTCGCGGACCGAGCCCGTGTTGGCCGAGCCGTGAGCCTGTCGTTTGCAGGTCGGTTTAAAATCTTGGCCGGTTCTCGCTACGCTAACCCGATCCGCCGAATCCATTGAGCGCCGGCCGCCGCGTAAATTGCAAATTGCCCCGTCATGACATCGAAAAAACCCAGCAAACGCCGTCCGTTAACGTTTCACCGCCACGAATTCCAAGCCATGGGGACGCCGTGCGAAATCCAATTGTTCGCGCCCAGCTCAGCGGCGGCCGGCACGGCGGCGGAGGCGGCGGTGGCGGATGTGCGGCGCTTGGAGGCGCGCTATTCGCGGTATCGCGACGACAGTTTGCTGTCGGAAATCAACCGGGTGGCGGCGGCCGGCGGCTCGATCGAAGTCGATGACGAGACCGCCAGCTTGCTGGATTATGCGTTGACCTGCTACGAGCAAAGCGAGGGCTTGTTTGATGTGACCTCCGGAATCTTGCGCCGGGCCTGGAAATTCGATGCCGGCCGTTTGCCGGAGCCGGAGATGTTGGCGGCGTTGTTGGACAAAGTGGGTTGGCATCGGTTGTGCTGGCGCCGGCCGAAGCTAACGTTCTCGGTGGCCGGCATGGAAATCGATTTCGGCGGCGTGGTCAAGGAATACGCCGCCGATTGCGCGGCGACCATCTGTCGCAACCACGGAGTTCAGCGCGGGGTGGTTAACTTGGGCGGTGATATACGGGTGATCGGCCCGCGCGGCGACGGCAGTCCCTGGCGGGTAGGCATTCGCGATCCGCGTCGGCCTGGCGGTTTGTTGGATACCTTGCACTTGTACGAGGGCGCGGTGGCCAGCAGTGGGGATTACGAGCGCTGTATGGTCATCGATAACGTGCGCTACGGCCATATTCTGAATCCGAAGACCGGTTGGCCGGTGCGGCATCTGGCGGCGGTGACCGTGGTCGGCGATTTCTGCGTGGTGGCCGGCAGTGCTTCGACGATTGCGATGCTGAAGGAAGGCGACGGCGTCGAGTGGCTGGAAGAATTGAATCTGCCGCACTTATGGGTGGACGTGGCCGGTCACAGTGGCGGGACTCTGTTCGCTTCGGCCGAGCCGTTGGGGTCGGGTGCCGGTGCGCCGCGCTGAGCGGTTATTTTGTTCAAGCTTTCGCTGATTCGGCCGATATTTCGGCTGTCCGCCCAAACGGGCGGACAGTTCTCAATCCACGGGAGATCGACATGTCATCCATATCCGGAGTGGGCTCCACGCCTTACGTTCCTCTCGTCAATCAAGCGAAGCCGCCTGATGCGAATCAGCAGCCCGCGTCGCAACCGGTTCAAGCGGTCGCGAAAGATGCCGATGGGGACAGCGATGCTAGTAAAGGCGGAACCATCGATACTTACGCTTAGACGGGGTGTCGATATTGGTGGTAGCGATCGGGCCGGTTAATACCGGCCCGATTTTTTTCGGCGGTCCATCAAGCCCTGGCGCAGACCCAGACGTCCACCCGGCCGACGCCGGCTCGCTTCAGTGCCGTTGCCAGCGCGGCGACCGTGGCGCCGGTGGTCATCACATCATCGACGATGGCCACGTGGCGGTAACCCAGCGGCCGCGTGACGCGAAAGGCGTTGCGCAGGTTCTTGCGGCGCTGTTTGGCCGGCAACGCGATTTGGTGGCCGGTATCGCGCAGCCTTTGGCAGCTGTGTAAATCCAGCGGAATTTTCAAAACGGTGGACAAATGCCGGGCAATTTCTATGGCTTGGTTGAAGCCGCGCTCTCGGTAGCGCCCGCGATGCAGCGGCACCGGGATCAGGCATTCCGGCAATTCGGCTTGATGGCCGGCATGGGCCGCCAGCAAGCCGGCCAGCACGCGGGCGTTTTTGTAGTCGCGTTGAAACTTCAGCCGGCTCACCAAATAGCGCATTTGGCTGCGATACAGAAACGGCGCGTAGGTTTCGTCGAAAGCCGGCGTTTTGCTGAGGCAGCGCCCGCAAAGCATGGGTTGAGGATGGCTGATTTCGAAGGGTTCGCCGCAACGGTAGCAGCAGGAAACATTGCGCGGCAGCTCGTTCAGGCAACCGACGCACAGGTCCAGGCCGGTGTGGCCGGGCGCGCCGCACAAGACGCAGCGTGGCGGCAGCAGTAAAGTCTGTATAATGTTTAGCCAATGGTTTACCATTTTTCTTTAAACAGGTTGATAAGCGGTCCCGGTCACCGCTTGCGCCACCGCCGAGCATGGGAGAGTAGCAGAATGTCCGCCAGCCAGAAACCGTCGAATCACGCCGTCCAACTTCGTCACGATTGGCAATTGGCCGAGGTCGAGGCCTTGTTCGCGTTGCCGTTTAACGATCTGATTTTTCAGGCCCAGACCGCGCATCGGGCGTTCTTCGATCCCAACGAAATCCAGGTCAGCAGCTTGCTGAGCATTAAGACCGGCTCCTGCTCGGAAGATTGCGGTTATTGCCCGCAAAGCGCCCGCTACGATTCCGATCTGACGCCTGAGGCTTTGATGCCGGTCGAAGCGGTCTTGCAAGCCGCGCAACAGGCCAAGGCGCAGGGCGCTTCGCGGTTTTGCATGGGGGCCGCCTGGCGCAGTCCGAAGGATAGAGACATCGAGCGGGTCGTCGAGATGGTCAAGGGCGTCAAGGCGCTGGGCATGGAGACCTGCGTGACGCTGGGCATGCTGACCGACCGGCAAACCCAAGCCTTGAAGGATGGCGGTCTGGATTATTACAACCACAACCTCGATACCTCCGAGGACTATTACTCGGAAATCATCACCACCCGGACCTATCAGGATCGGCTGGATACGTTGGAGCGGGTGCGCGAGGCCGGCATCAACGTCTGTTGCGGCGGCATTGTCGGCATGGGCGAATCGGCGGTCGATCGCGCCAAATTGCTGCTGCAACTGGCGAATCTGCCCAAACACCCGGAGAGTGTGCCGATCAACATGTTGGTGCAGGTCGAAGGCACGCCGCTGCACGGCACCGCTTCACTGGACCCGCTGGTGTTCGTGCGGACCGTGGCGGTGGCCAGAATCATGATGCCGCAATCGCGCGTCCGTTTGTCGGCCGGCCGCAGCCAGATGAGCGACGAAATGCAGGCCCTGTGCTTTCTGGCCGGCGCCAATTCGATGTTCTACGGCGATAAATTGCTGACGACCGATAATCCGATGACCAGTCACGACCAGCAATTATTTCAGCGCTTGGGCGTACGGATGGGCGGCTCCAGCTACGCGTGATGGCCGGTTTTTACGACTTCGGCGGCGAACTGCGCCGGCTGGAGCAACAGGGTTTATACCGGCGGCGCCGGGTCGTGGACGGTCCGCAAGGCGTGCTGCTGGACGTGGACGGGCGGCGGATGGTCAACTTCTGCGGCAACGACTATCTGGGTCTGGCCGCCGATCCGCGCCTGGTCGAAGCCTTCCAGCGCGGCGCGGCGCGTTACGGCGTCGGCAGCGGCTCCGCCCATTTGATTTGCGGGCATGGTACCGCCCATCACGCCTTGGAAGAGGCGCTGGCCGAGTTTACCGGCCGGCGGCGGGCCTTGCTGTTCTCCACCGGTTACATGGCGAATGTCGGGACGATTTCGGCCTTGCTGGGTCGCGGCGATACGGTGCTGGAAGACCGATTGAATCATGCCTCGTTGTTGGACGGCGGCTTGCTGGCCGGCGCCCGGTTTCGCCGCTACCGCCATGCCGATGCCGACGATTTGGCCGGAAAACTGGCGACCGCCGGCGGCAAGGTCTTGGTGGTCAGCGACGGCGTGTTCAGCATGGACGGCGATTTGGCGCCGCTGCCGGTGCTGGCGGAATTGGCCGGCCGCCATGACGCCGGTTTGTTGATCGACGACGCCCACGGTTTCGGCGTGCTCGGCCAGCGCGGTGGCGGCATTGTCGAACACTTCGGGTTGAGCGCGGAGCAGGTGCCGATTCTGGTCGGCACGCTGGGTAAGGCCTTCGGCACTTTCGGGGCCTTCGTTGCCGGTTCCGACGACTTGATCGAATTATTGATTCAAAAGGCCCGCAGCTACGTGTTTACGACGGCGATGCCGCCGGCGGTCGCCGAGGCCACGCTGGCCGCGTTGCGCATCGTGCGCGAGGAAACCTGGCGGCGCGATCGCTTGCGCGAGTTAATTGCCCGTTTCCGGCAAGGCGCGGAGCAACTGGGCTTGCCGGTAATGGCTTCCGAAACCGCGATCCAACCGCTGCCGACCGGCGATAGCGAGCGGGCGGTGGCGCTGAGCCGGGCCTTGGCCGAGCGGGGTTTTTGGGTCGGCGCGATTCGGCCGCCGACCGTGCCGGCCGGCACCGCCCGCTTGCGGGTGACCTTGTCGGCCCTGCACGGCGATGCCCAAATCGATGCATTGCTGGACGCGCTGAGCGAACTCGGCGCATGACGTTCATCCATCTGGACCGGCTCGGTAGCGGGCCGCCGTTGCTGATGTTGCATGGTTGGGCCATGCACGGCGGCGTGTTGCGCGGGTTCGCCGAGCGCTTGGCCGAGCGCTTTCAAATCTTCGTCGCGGATTTACCCGGCCACGGCCATAGCGGCGCGCTGGAGCCGTTCGAGTTGGCGCGGGTCGGCGATGCCTTGCTGGCGGCATTAGCGCTTGACCGTTTTGCGCTAATGGGTTGGTCGTTGGGCGGCGCCGTCGCGCTGGACATCGCCGCGCGCTATCCGGAACGGGTCGAGCATTTGACTTTACTGGCCAGCAATCCCAAATTCGTTGGCGATAGCGTCTGGCCGGGCATGCGGCCGACGGTACTGGACGGCTTTGCCGAACTCTTGCTCGCCGACCCAAAAGCCACGCTGCAACGCTTTTTGGGCTTGCAAGTGCAAGGTTTGCCCGAGCAACGCCAATTACTGACACGACTGCGGCAAGCGGTCGCCGATGCGCCGATGCCGGCCGAGTCGGCGTTGCGTGGCGGGCTGGAAACATTGAAAACCGTCGATTTGCGCGAACAGTGGCGGCATCTGCGCTGTCCGGCCACGGCTGTTTTCGGTGGCAGGGATATGCTGGTTCCGGTTGCCGCCGCTAAAGCGCTAGCCGATTTGCGGTCCGAGGCCGACATCTATTGTATCGATGCGGCCGGT
>NZ_JBYMAP010000136.1:0-11613 GCF_057766305.1 Methylomonas sp. BG-2
ACATACTCAGCATCGCCGAACAGGCCCGCGGCCATTTGACTTGCGGTGGCCGCTTATTGGTGGAACACGGTTACGATCAAGCTACGCCAGTGCAAGCAATCTTCAAATCACACGGTTACCGGGAGGTCGCAACGCATCTCGACCTAGCCGGCAATCCCCGCGTTACTTCAGGTATATGGCACTCCGCATGAATGAACTGGAAATCCAACTCCCCCGCAAACTGACCAACCAGTTGCTGCATCTGGCGCAACTCTCGCCCGACGCCGAAGTTTGCGGCCTAATCGGCGCCGATGCGAACGGGGTAGCGGTGAGTTGTTACCCGATCGCCAACGATGCCGAAACGCCCGGCAACCGCTTTTTGCTCGACAGCCATCAACAAATTGCCGCAATGAAGCAGATGCGCGATAAAGGCGAAACGCTATTCGCGATTTACCATTCACATCCCAGCGCTCCGGCCGTCCCGTCACCGGCCGACATCGAACAAAGCGGCTATCCGACGGCCTTGCAATTGATCGTATCGCTCAATACCAAGGGCGTCTTGGAATTGCGCGCCTTCCAAATTCACAACGGCGTCAGTCGCGAAGCGATACTGACGATGACCGAATCCTGATCGGCTTACTTACATTTCAGATTGTATTTCTGCACCCGATAGCGCAGGGTCTCGCGGGTCGTGCCCAACATGCGGGCGGCGGCGGTGACGTTTTCGTCGGTCCGGTTCAAGACTTCCTGAATCACGAACTTCTCGATGTCCTGCAAACTCAAGCTGCCGTCCAGCGGCAAATAAATGCCGTCGCCGCGCACGCCGGCCGGCGTTTGGCCGCCGATGTCCGGCAATTGCAGCCATTGCTCCGGAAAATTTTCGTCGCCGGCCAGTAGCACGCAGCGTTCCAGCACGTTGCGCAGCTCGCGGATATTGCCCGGCCAATCGTAACGTTTGAGCGCCTGCCAGGCGGTTTCGGAGATATTGCGGACATTCTTGGCGGACTTGCGGTTGCTGTCGGCAACGAACATCGGTACTAATTCGTCCAAATCCTGTTTGCGCTCGCGTAACGGCGGTACCCTTAGACTCATGACGTTCAGGCGGTGATACAAATCCCGCCGAAACTGCCCGTCCCTGACCTTTTCGGCCAAATCCAGATTGGTCGCGGCGATGATTTGCACGTCGATGTCGATTTCGGACTCGCCGCCCAAGCGGCGAATCCGCAAGTCCTCGACGGCTTTCAACAATTTGGTTTGCAGATCCAAATCCATTTCGCCGATCTCATCGAGAAACAAGGTGCCGGTATGGGCTTGTTCGAACAAGCCGCGATGACGCTTCTTGGCACCGGTAAACGCGCCGGCCTCGTATCCGAACAATTCGGACTCCAACAATTCCCTAGGCAAGGCCGCGCAATTGATTTCGATCAACGGCGCATGGGAGCGCGCGCCCGCACAGTGCAAGATCCGGGCGATCAAGCCCTTGCCGGTGCCGGTTTCGCCGCTGACGATCAGGCTGGAAAACGGCACTTGGGCAATTTGCGTGATCATGTTGCGCAAGGCTAGCGACGCGGGGCTGCCGCCTATCAGCGCATCCACGCTGTAGCGGCGTTGCTGCGCGGTGGCCTGCTGCATGACCCGCCGCTGCGCCCTGGCGCTACGGGCCGCTCCCTCGACCAGCAAATTCAAACGTTCCAATTCGCAAGGCTTCTCGACGAAATCGTAAGCCCCCAAACGCACCGCGCGTACCGAATCGGCGACGCTACCGTAACCGGTCAAGAATACCCATTCGCTGCTGCAGGCGTTTTTATCCTTGATCCGCTCCAGCAAATCCAGCGCATTGCCGTCGGGCAAATTCATATCCGACAAAACCACCAGCGGATCGATCGCCTGTTTCAACAAATGCTCTTCGGCCTCGCGTATCGATTCCGTCACCGAGACTTCCCAGTTTTTCTTTCGGAAAAAACGGGCCAACTCCGAGCCAAGCAAGGTTTCGTCTTCGATAATCAGCAAAGTGTCGCTCATGTTCGGTCAATGCTCCCAGGAGGCAAGGTCTTCAATCGGTTCCAAATGGGTGTCGATGTCGATATTATCGAAGCAATCCATCAAGTGGGCTTCGATTTCCTCCAGCAAATCGTGGCCTTGCTGAACGCTCCAGCCCCCCGGCACCAGCACATGCACCGACATGAAACGCCGGGCGCCGGCGTAACGGGTGCGCAAGGCGTGGTAAGCGATACCACGCTCGACCGCGTAATGTTCAAGCACCTGGATAATTTCCCGGACTTCGTCCGGCGCCATCGCCGCATCCATCAACCCGGCAACCGTCCTGGTAATCAACTGAAATCCGGCCCATACGATTTGCACCGCCACCAGAAACGCAATCAGCGGATCCAGCACGTCCCAACCGGCGAGTCCCAGCTGCCGGGCCAACACCAATTCGTTATCGTAGCGGTTGGCGACCGCGATCAACGCGATACCGCCTAGAATGCCGACCGTGGTCCAGACGTCGGTCATCAAATGCTTGCCGTCGGCTTCCAGCGTAATCGATTGGCGAGCGCGCCCGACACCGATCAATATCCGCGCCACCGCCAGATTGATCAACGATGCGAACACCGACACCGCGATACCTAAATCAAGCTGCTGCAAAGCCTGCGGATGCCAAAGCCGCTCCCAGGCGGCGAAGGCGATGCTGCAAGCCGCCAACACAATCATGATGCCCTCGGCACCGCTGGAAAAATACTCGATCTTTTCGTGACCGTACGCGTGGCTATCGTCCGGCGGCCGAGCGGACACGCTCAGCACAATCACCATGATGACCGCGGCGACCAAATTTATCAGCGACTCCAACGCGTCGGAAAGCAGACCGACCGAATCGGTCAACCAGTAGGCATAACTCTTTAGCGCAATCGTGCTTAGCGCGGCGGCTATCGATAGCCAGCCGTAAGCCGTCAGCGAATTGGATTGAGACATAGGCGGGAAAACGATGAAAAAGGCCGTCTAGTCTAGCAGTTGCCGGCCGCCAGACCCAAGACGATCTAAACGGCGACCGGTAAATTCAGCGTAACGCAGGCGTGCCCGTCCGCGCTGTTGCGCAAATCAAGCTGGCCCTGCCTATCCTTGACGAAACGTTGCACCATCGCCAGACCCAAACCGCTACCGCCGTCCTTCAGGCTAACGAAAGGACGAATGCCGTGCCGCAGGAAATCGCCGCTAAAGCCAGGCCCGCTATCGCTCACCGCCAATAGCAAGCGCCCGTTTTCAACCTTGCCGCTGACTCCGACCCTGCCGCTGTTGGGACCTATCGCCTGTATCGAATTCAACAACAGATTCAGCAATACCTGCCGAAACTCGCTTTCCGGCAGGAATACGTGAACATCGGCGTCGATTTCGCAATCGAAACCGATGTTCTCCTGTGCCTGATACTTCAGCAAGGTCAACAGCTCGGCAACGACCGGCGCGACCGCGATCCGCTGCGCCGCCGCGTCGTTGCCGCGCGCCGAAGCCAGCAAGTCGTTCAGATTGCGGGTCAGGCGTTGCACTTCGCGATAGACTAAATGCATGCGTTCCGCCAAATCGCTGTCGCGGCACTCCGCCAACATATTTTCCAGCGCCAATTGGATACTGGCCAGAGGATTTCGCAGTTCGTGCGCGGTGCTGGCCGCCAGCTCCGCCAGTGCCGCCAAACGCTCGGCCTTGGCTAATTGCTGACTGCGCTCCAGCAGCGCGTGCGTGGTTTGCCGTACCCGATATTCCAGCGATGCGGTATGCTCCAAATGTTCTTGCTCCAATTCCACCAAACGGGACACCAAGTGATTGTAGCGGTCGAACAACGAATGCATCAGCGGATCGGAGGAGGTCCGGCTGATCGGCTTCATTTCGCCTTCCGCCAAGCCGGACAACAAGGTTTTCAACGCGTCCAGCGGCTCCAACACATTGTTCCGGAAGAAATAACTGACCACCCACAGCAACAAGAAGGGCAAGATGACCGCCAGCTGCATTTCCAACTGGCCATCGTCCTCGATGTTGATCAACAGCTTTTCTTCCTCCATGGCTTGCTTGTCCAGCACTTGCTTGATGACCTGCAAGGCTGTCAGCAGATTGGCGCGATCGCCCTGCACCGCCTTGGCAAATATGTCCTGCAATTGCTGCAGATCCACCGGTATCGCCGCATCGTGATCTTGCAGGCTATCGAGCAATTGGGCCTGAATCGCGGCTTTTTGAGCCTTTTCAGCCTCGCTGACGCCTTCGTCGGCCGACAAGCTAAGCTGCAAATGCAGTAATTCGAATATCGTTTCTTCCAGATGTCGGCCGCGGCCGATATCCTGCTCTATCGTGTGAATGCGCTGATCGTTGACCCAGGTCAGCCGGCCGATGGCGGCCAATTCGCCAACCACCAGGATGCCCAGCACGAAGCTGACGAAAATGACCGGACGGAACAGCAGTTGGCGCATCGTGGGGTACATAGGCGAATACCTTGTAGTCAAACAATGCCGGCAAATTTACCACGGTACTCGGTCTCACCCAACGTGCCATAAAAAAACCGCCTCGTCCCGAAGGGAGCGAAGCGGTTTCCGTTAGGCTGAGGCTATCCATGCCTCCGGCATTCGATTAAAAATCGACTTGAGCGCGCAACTCCACGACATCAAAGTTACGGCTGTTATATGCCGCAGAGCGCGCGGACATGCCGTGGGTATCGATATTCAGAGCATGGATAAAGTTAGCCATCAAGCGGATGTGCGAATTGGGATACCAGTTCAAGGCGACTTTTCCGGTGGTGGCACGGCCACCGTTAATGTTGCCATCGACCAGGTTCAGGTAATCGTAGCCCATCGCCAATTCCCAAGCCCCCAACCCACCGCGCGAGCTAAAGTTTTGGTTTGGCTTGATCCTGTCCCAGGCGCCGGTCGAAGCTTTGTACGCTCTCGACTCGCCAGTCAGGAAGTAACTGGCGTAGCCATACCAACCATTTAACATTTCATCGTTATAGCCCTTACCGGAAACATTGGCTTGAATGTACTCGGCTTGAGCCGAGAACGGTCCATAAACCAAGGCGGTTTCCCCGCCGAAGCGAGCGACACGTTGTGCGATACGCGAACCGCTGGCGGTAGTCAGATTGCCGGTATTCAAGATGTAGGTTCTGTCGACATTGGTGTTAATTTGATTGCCGAACGAGATACCGCCATTGCTGTATGTACCGTCGGCCTTGAAATTATTCTCAATTTGCCGCTCGGAACCGGAT
Source organism: Methylomonas sp. BG-2 (assembly GCF_057766305.1). Taxonomy (NCBI): domain Bacteria; kingdom Pseudomonadati; phylum Pseudomonadota; class Gammaproteobacteria; order Methylococcales; family Methylococcaceae; genus Methylomonas; species Methylomonas sp. BG-2. The sequence continues at coordinate 5,216 of NZ_JBYMAP010000136.1, forward strand.
AAACCGACATGCAGGAATTTGGTTTTGTCTTCGAACCAAGGCAAGCCGGTCAAACGACCGGTAACACCCCAGCCTGTATCGCCGGAACCGTTGTTACGATTAGCGTTCCCCATCGTGTTCAGGGAACTGGTGCTGCTGCTGGCGCCGCCGGCACCGACCGATTCGGTTTGCAGCGCCAAGTTGGCAGTCCAACGCGGTTGGGAATAACCAACGCCCAAACCAACCTTGTAAGCGTTGTCATTATCCGAGAAAGCATTGACCACGTTGTTCCGTTCGATAAAGGTCAAGTAACGGTTGCTGGTTGCTTCTTCCAAACTGAAGGGTTCTTTGAATTGCCCGACTTTGATGCTAAGCGGGTCGTAACCTTTCCAAGCGACGTAAGCGTCGGTGATGCTACTGGCTACCGAGCCGTTGCCGCGAGTAAAGTCATACTCGAATTTGTACAGAAAATCTTTGTAGTAACTACCTTCAACGCCAAGGCGAGCCCGACGAATGCTGGCACCATCCGCCAGCTGGTTGGTCGTCGCGGCGCCGGTAGCGGGCTTGACGTCGCTCATCCCAGAGACGTTGGTTTGCGAGTCGATTTGCATCCGGCCATTGATCGACATTTCGAAGTTGCCATCCTTGCTTTCGAATTTGATGCCTTTGTCGTTGATTTGCAGTTCGCCGAATTTTTCATCCTTGATATGTTCGTCGAGTGCTTTCAATTCGTTGTTTTTCAACGCCAGCTCTTCCTTGATATGTACGATCTCCGCTTTCTGCGCACTCATTTCGGCTTTTTGGCTAGAACCATCTTCCACTCGCTCGAACGAACCCAATTTAGTTCGACCCGGACCCGGCTCGGCAAAGATTTGCTGGGTCTTTGTATCCACGTACAAGTCCAATGCCAGTGCTTGACCGGCCGTACCGGCGCTCAACACCGCCGCCACCGCCAAACCCAGTTTAGAAAACTTCATTTCGATGTCTCCGATATTTAATAAAATCAACACATTACCGAGCCGCTTTCGGCTGATCGGCGAGTTGGGAGGCATTTTAGGCAGGCAATATGACAGCTTTGTGACAGCGTGACGGCGGCGCAAAAAAACGTCGTGTTTTTGCGACAAAGTCCACGAAGCCCGAGAACGTTACAACGGAGCCAGTAAGACGACAGCGGAGTGAAACGGGAAGGCTCCAGCGCCGGAGCAACCGGGCCGGAGCGAGGCGGGCTTCAGTTTTCGGAATAAAACAATTTAAAGATGACTTCGAATTCCATGCTGATGTCATCCAACACCACGCTGAGCTGATCGGGCGTCAAGCCCAGCGCGTCTATCGTGAAGGCATCGTAGGGATTCTCAATTCGGCACAGCAAATTCGCCAGTCTGACGATGGCGGCAATGTCGGCGTGCGGGGCCAGCGTATCCGGATAGCAATGCAACCTGACGCTTTCGACGATGACTTCGGGCAGTTTCCATAGTCGGCAAAGCTCGGCGCCAACCTGAAAATGATCGAAGCCGATGACGTTTTGTTCGATGCGCACTTCGTCGTCGCTTTCCGGGTGCGCTTGCGACTGCAGCAGCAAATCGACTTCGCGCGCCAGCACCGGAATTCGCCGGTAAAACACCAGTTGACCGATGTTGTGCACCAAGCCGCACACGAAGGCCGTGTCGGCGTAACGCCTTCCCAGAACCTTGTCAAGCTCCCTGGCCAGCAGCGCGCAACGCAAATTACGCGCCCAATAATCGTGCATCGACAACAACTGCCCCGGCAGTTCGGAGAACCGCTCGACCACCACCATAGCCAACACCAAGTTCTGTAACTCCCGCATGCCGATCAACGAAATCGCCTTGGCAATCGAACTGACTTGCGACGGAAACCCGTAAAACGCACTGTTGACGATCTTCAAAACCTTCAGCGCCAACGCCGCGTCGTCCTCGATAACGAAGGCGGCGTCGCTAGCTGATTTTTGCGGATCGTCTATGATTTTTTTAAGCAGAAAATAAACATTGGGGGGCGAAACCAACTGGATGTCGCCTCGAAGTAAATCCGAAACGCTTAAACCCGACGATGAAGAAAGTTGCATCTGGATTATTGGAATGAAAATTTAACCTATACTAAACCGAAGCTTTATAGAAACGACTTTAAGCACTCAGTTTAAACCTAGACCATTTATATAATTTTTCAATCCCAACCCTGCTGGATTCCTGCCCACGCTATGGTTTATGATGGTTCAAGATTTCTTCGATACCTGGACGGTATGAACAGATGATTGCCAGTGACGCGCTCAAGGAAAAACTCATCATCGTCGCGGAGCACGACGAACTTGCCGCCCAAAAAATTGCCGCCACTCTCAAGGCCAAAGGCTTTGGGAATCTCCGTTCGGCCAGCAACGGCGAGCAAATTTACGAGATTCTCAAACCCTTCCACGATCAGCCGCAAGCCGTCGGCTTGATTGTGCTGAACGCCAAATTACCGGCCTGCAAGACCTCGGATCTTTGCCATAGCTTGGCCAATGCCAACGAAACGTCGGTGATACCGGTCGTGATCCTGGACGACGAAAACCCCGACTGTAGCGCGTCGCCGTGTCCGCAGGAATACGAGAATTGCCTGGTCTACAAAATCAACAACCCGTTCAACACCCAGGAATTATTGCTGGCGGTCCGCTTTCTGCTCAGTCTGCATCAGGAGCGCTTGCTTCGCTTTAGGCAGGAAGAGCAATTGATCAACGAACTGGCCGCCAAAAGCATCATCGATGCCAAATTGAAGTTTTTGGTCGCCCATGACGAATTGACGGGCTTGTTCAACCGCAGCAGTTTCGAACGCCAGTTGCGTTTGATCCTGAACCGCAGCAACAAATTGCAAAAAGACGGCGCCTTGCTATTCATCGATGTCGATCGCTTTAGTTTGATCAACGAGCTGGAAGGGTTCGAAGTGGGCGACCGCTTATTGGTCGAACTGACGATACTGGTGCGGAAAATGGCGCCGCCGGGCAGTTTGTTTGCCCGAATCGGCGCCGACGAATTCTGCCTGTTTTTGGAAAACAAAACCCAAAAACAGGCCCGAGTATTCGCCGAGACGATCAAGAACGCGGTCGACAATTTCCGCTTTTTCACCGGCGAAGTCTGCTACAGCGCATCGGTTTCCATCGGGATTGCCGCGCTCGACAATTCGGTGGCCGCCGTGCATCCCGGCGAGATGATTCTGCACGCCCGCCAAGCCTGCAACTACGCGAAAAACAGCGGCCGCGACAAGGTGTGCCTCTATAACAGCGAAGATATTTCGGTCAAGGAACGCCGTCGCGATATCTACTGGGTGCCCTTGATTCGCAAGGCCTTGCGCGAAAACAACCTGTTTTTGGTTTTTCAACCGGTCGTCCAGTTATGCGACGGCAATATCTCCCACTACGAAGTGTTGCTGCGCATGCGCGGCGAAAACAACGAAGTGATTACCCCGGACCAATTCATCCCGGTCGCCGAACGCACCGGCTTGATCCATGCGATAGACCTGTGGGTTGTCGAGCACGCCATCGATTTTTTGGCGGCGATGCCGTCTTACATGTCTTACGTGTCGTTGGCGATCAATCTGTCCAGCACCGCCTTCCAGTATCCGGACCTACTGCCGACGATTCGGGACAAGCTGGAATTGACCTGGGTCGAAGCCGGCCGCCTGACTTTCGAAATTACCGAAACCGCCGCCGTCGACAATTTCGAAAAAACCCGCCACATGATCAACAAGATCCGGGCGCTGGGTTGCAAATTCGCGCTCGACGATTTCGGCGCCGGATTCTGTTCGTTCAATTACCTGAAAACCTTTCCGGTCGATTACGTCAAAATCGACGGCCAATTCATCCGTAACTTGCTGGAAAATGAAACTGATCAGATTCTGGTCAAATCCATGGTCGAAATCGCCGCCAAACTAGGCAAAAAAACCATCGCCGAATTCGTCGAATCGGCCAGCACCGCGCTCAAGCTCAAGGAAATCGGGGTTAATTTTGGCCAGGGTTACGCCTTTGGCAAGCCCGACATCAATCTGCTGGATAGCCATAAGGTGTCGATCGCGATATTACTGAATAGCCACCCCAGCCAAACGCCGGTGAAATAAACCGGTTTCTCGGCCGGGAAAATCGCCCGTATTTACCGCTTCGTCCGCGTCTGGTATATTCGCGGCCGGCGTCTACAATTGTCATCGCATTGTTCTTAAACCAAAAAATAATACTTACAAAGGGGAAGGGTTATGGCTGAACTGTTATTCATCGCGACCACGATATTCGTCGCTTACGTCGTGTTTGTGGTCATGGGCGATAAGAAACCCAAGGCGGGCGCCGCCAAACCGGACGCGGCGGTAACGCCGGCGCCGGAACCCACGGCCAGTCAAGCAGAACCGATAAACCCGCCGCCCGTCCCCGCCGCAAAACCCGCCACTCCCCGCCCGTCCACCCGCAAAACCGCCGCCAAGCCGGCGACGCCACCAGCCCAAGCCACCGCGCCGGCCGGCACGGCTGACAGCATCAAAAACCCGAAAACCGGCGAAGTCGCAAAAATTTCCGGCAATTATGCGTTTGCCAAGCGCTGGATCAAGGATGCGTTGGTTGAAGAAGGCTTACTTGAAAAAGTCTATAAAAACAACGAACTGGACGAAGCCGCGACGACTAAAATCCAGGCCGCGCTGCAGCAATTGGCCGCCATGGACAAATACCGCTAACGGAACCCGCTTATCGGCAGCCGGTCCGGCTGCCGCACTCACTCCAGTCCCAGTTTTTTCAGCCGGTAACGCAACGAGCGGAAGGTCAAGCCCAGCTGCTTGGCGGTGGCGGTTTTATTCCAGCGGTTCTCTTCCAGCGCGCTGCTCAGCGCTTTCTTTTCGATGCCCTCCAAATAGCTTTCGAGCGACATCTTTTGCGCGTCGAAATCCTCGGCCGCGGCGGTCTCCAGTCCCAGCGGCAAATTCAAATCGTCAACGTCGATCACATTGCTCTCGTGCAAGGCCAACGCGCGCTCGAGAATGTTTTCCAATTCGCGCACGTTGCCTGGAAAACAGTACCCCTTTAGCGCTCGCCAAGCCGCATCGCTGAGATCGGGAACCTCGATACCGTTGGCGGCGGCCAGCTTCGTCAGCAAGTGGCGGGTCAATTGCGGAATATCGGCCTCTCTGGCCCGCAGCGGCGGCAAGTTCAGCTCGATGACGTTGATCCGGTAGTACAAATCCTGACGAAACCCCCCTTCCTGAACCATTTTCGCCAAGTCCTTGTGCGTGGCGCTCAGCAAGCGCACATCGACCGGGACTTCGCGCTGCTCGCCGACCGGCCGGACTTTCTTTTCCTGGATCGCTCGCAATAACTTGACCTGCAACGGCAACGGCAAATCGGCGACTTCGTCGAGAAACAGCGTCCCACCCTCGGCAGCCTGAAACAAGCCCTGCTTGTCGCTGACCGCGCCGGTAAAACTGCCCTTTTTGTGGCCGAAGAACTCGCTTTCCATTAACTCGAGCGGAATCGCGCCGCAATTGATCGCGACAAAGGGCTGTGAGCCGCGCGGGCTTTGCTGATGAATCAAACGCGCCACCAATTCCTTACCGGAACCAGACTCACCGCTGATGTAAACCGGCGCCTGATTACGCGCCACCTTCTCGATTTTCGAACGTATCCCCCGCATCGGCGCCGAATCGCCCAACAACACATCGCGAGTGCGGCGTTCCTTTTCGGCCACCCGCCCTTGCGAGGCTTGCAACGCGTGATTGACCAACTGCCGCAACACCGCCAAATCGACCGGCTTGGACAGGAAATCGAACGCGCCTTTTTTCATCGCCTTGATGGCGATATCCATATTGCCGTGCGCGGTAATCACCGCCACCGGCAACGCCAGCCCACGGGTCTGAATATGCTCCACCAGTTCCAAACCGTCGCCGTCCGGCAATTTCATATCGGTCAGACACAGATCGAAGCGTTGGTTGGCCAACAATTGCTTGGCGCCGGCCAAATCGGCCGCGCACCGGGTTTGAATATTCATTCGGTTCAACGTAATTTCCAACAATTCCCGAATGTCGGGCTCGTCGTCGACGACCAGCGTAATGGGCATGCTCATATCTCGATTACCGTATTCTCTGCGTTAGCCAACGTGAGTACAAAGCAGGATTTACCGCCATCCTGGGCATAGGAAAGGTCCGCTTGGTTCAATTCGGCCAATGCCTTGGAAATATACAAACCTAGACCGGTACCTTTGTGAGAGGTCGTGAAAAACGGCTCGAACAAGTGAACCAGGTGCTCCGCGCCGATGCCGGGACCGTTGTCGATCACCTTAATCACCGGCTGGTCGTCGGGTAGATCGACTTTGATACGGATTTTGCCGTCTTCCGGCCTGCCGTATCGCAGCGCACTGGCACACAAATTATCCAGAATCTGCTTTAAATGACCTTCGTCGATGCAG
>NZ_JBYMAP010000137.1:0-11445 GCF_057766305.1 Methylomonas sp. BG-2
TCGTAGCGGCGGCGTTTGGTTGTAGCCGACTAGCGGGTCATTTGACCTGAAGCGGCGGATGAACTCAATTTCCTTCTGGCTTACCTCGATGCGTGATGCGGTTTCAGATTCCCAGAGAATATCTCGTGTGATAGTGAAGCTGCGGCGTTGCTCTTGAGTGAAGTCCTTAGCGATGAGTTCGCTTGAGGCACTGCCGAAGTAGTTGATGCTGTTTGTTCGGTCTTGGCCGATGTAGATCTTCCCATTCGGGTAAGTGATGCGATAGATGACGTTCATTTCTCGTCGATCAGCAGTAACGTAGCGCTCGGAATTGAAGAGGCCCAACTATTGTTTCTCAGGCAAACCCGCCCGTATAACCTGAGATTAACCGCCTTTTCAGGCACTTTTGCTTGCATATCCGGAAAAGTGGGCATGTTTGCCTTGATAACTTGCTATTGGCCGATAAATCGGGCGGTTTTGCTAGGTGTTTTCCATTGCCGCTGATCTTATGGTGCCCTGGCGGGTTGGTAATAGCAAGTTCTGAACCGGCGATTGGGCAAGCGCGCGCTCGCCAGCCTTGCTCCATGGATAATTCGTTATTTACTGGCGTCGGCGGCGGTGTAATCGATGGATGGGTTGCGGCCGTCGTTGGTGGCGATGGTTAGGCGGTCGCCGAGCCGCTTTCTTGCCGGGAATTGGTTTTGTCGGCATCGCACGCCGATCGGCGCCGGAACCGATAGCCGCGCCTGGTGAATTCGCCCGCCGCCTGACCGGCCTTGGCGCCAATCAAATCGGATAATGGGGCCGGGGTTTGTCCAAAGCGTTTGTTGTCGTGGTCGGATTCGTCTTACGGCTATCGGGTTTGCTCGTTTGTCATCGCGTTTCAATTTCGGATTTCCGCTCCCCGGCCCTGTTCCGGAGGGCGTGGGAGCGGACGTGACAAAATCGGACCTGCGTAAGTGAGAAAGCCGACTCGATAACACATTGATCGCGCATAAAAAATCAGCTTCTGTTGTCCGGGAAAGTGAGCTGATATTCGCGGCCGGTCAACAAGCCGCGTTTCGGTTTATTCCAGTGCGCAACTGCCGGCCGGGGTCAGGATCGCGTCGTTGGGGTCCAGGTCCAGGAAGGTTGGCAGCGGGTGGAGGGAGCCGGTCGCGCCGACCGCGCCGATTCGCGCCAGCGGTTGGTACGGGCGGCCGTCGATCGGCAGGCGCAGTTCCGGATGGTCGAACGGCGCTTTTTGGTAGCGTACGCGCTGATCGGTCAACGATACCAGGAAGGCGACCAAGTCTTCCTCTTGCCGGTCGGTCAAGCCCAGCGGTTTGATGTTGGGGGCGAGATCCGCCGCGTTGAAGTGGCAGAAGTTGCCGCCGCGATTGTAAAACTGCACCACCTGCCGCAACGTTGCGACACCGCCGTTGTGGAAGTAGGGGCCGGTCAATTGACTGTTGCGCAGGCCGGGGGTTTTGAAAGCGCCATCCACCGCCGCCCGTTTAAAGTCCTGATTGAGGATTTCAGTGGGATCGCAGACCTGGTTTTGGTTGGCGTCGTTGCAGACCGCGCCGATACCGTCTTCGCTCAGGGCCGGAATCGCATCGTTACCCAGGATCGGAAACGGAATCGGGTCCGGCGTTTGCGGTGTGCCGGCCGGCAGGGCCTGATTGGTTTCGAAGTTCCGGCGTTGCATCAGCGCCTGACGGGCAAAGGCCAGCGGTAGATTGGAATTGTCCGAGCCGCCTCGGCCCAAGTCGTCGGTCGTCGGCGTCACGGCGATATTGTAGAAACCACTATCGTAGAGGGCGCTGCCGTCGGCCACCGGCATCGGCCGGATCAGGTTTTTTCCATGGTTGGTGGCGCGAATCGAGGCTTTGGTCAGCTCCGGTCCGGCGTGGCATTGCACGCATTGGCCTTCGTTGACGAATAGATTCAATCCGGCCAGTTCCTTGGCGCCGAAGCCTTCGTTAAAACGGCCGGTTTCCATCCAGGCGTCGAAATAACTGCGGTCGGCGACCAGCGTCGATTCGTACAGCGACACCGCCAATCCAAAAAACAGGCTGAAGTTGTATTCCATTTGGTTGAAGACGATGCCGGGCGCTTCGATCGCTTCGTCGGACTCCCAATACTGGTCGTTAAACGCGGCCTTGATCAAATCCGCATAGGTGGTATCCAGGCCGCGATAGGGCGCCTTGGCGAGGCCGCCCAGTACCGAGTCCTCGGGGTGCACGATTTGTTGTCCCAGCGGCGTCAAGGGTTTGCCGGTCGCGGCGGATGCCGCCAGCAGTTTTTTGCCGATCTCCGGAAAGCTGCGGCCGTTGGGCAGGCTGGGGTCGGTCGTTGATTGTTGACGCGGATCGCCGAACGACATTTCCGCGAAGCTGACGGTCGGGTCCATCGCTTGCGATGCCAAACTGGCCTGGGCCAGCGAGATTTGCTCCAGGGCCAGCCCTTCCGATGTGTTGACGACGATCGCGGCGTAGGGGTTTTGATCGCCGAAACCGTCCTGACCGTTGAAATGCGGATTGGCGCGGCCATCCCAGAAGTTGCTGAAATTAAACACCGCGTTAATCACCGACGGCGCGTTGCGCGGAACCGAGCGGCGCACGTTTTTCTTGCCGAGCAGATTCCAGACCGGATCCTTGACCGGCGTGCCGCTGTCGACGGCGAGGCCGGGATTGACGTGTTCGAAAAAGGTATACAACATGCCCATCGAGCCGGCGATGTCGTTGCTGTTACCGTTACTGGGATCAATGGCATTTTTATCGCCTTGGACCACGCTGTCGATGACCTTCACGAACGGGAAATCCTGGCGGGTCAACTTGGCGTTCGGCCCCTTGATTTCGAATTCGGGCGCATTGATTTTTAAGGCGTTGGCATAGCCGTCGATCGGATTGACTCGGGTGTTGGCTACCGCGAGAAAGTCGGGGTTGAGTTGATTTTTGGCGCGGCTGTCGGCGCCGGCGTGAAAATGGCAACTGGCGCAGGCCTGCACGCCGTCGCTACCGACCTGACTGTCCCAGAATAGCGCCTTGCCCAGTTGCAGCGCCGCGTCGCGGTTCTTGACGAAGCGGTCCAGTCCTTCCGGCAACGGCGCGCCGCCGTCTTGTCGCACGGCCAGACGCAAGGACTCCAAGCCGAACGAGCGAGCGTCGGCCGGACGCTGCACGATGGTGGTGTTCGCGGATACCCCGGCGCTGACCAACAAGCCGGCGACCAAGGCGGTGTTCAGAAAAATCCCGGCGGTCCGGGAATCGGCGGCCGATTCGATCGGGCGTGTATTAAATGGGTGGCGGTACATGATAGTCCTCGCGATGTTAATTCGATCATGTCCCGGAATGCTTGGATCGCAACCCTAGCGAAGCTGAGTTGCCTTGACGAACGATGGATTGCAATCTCGCCATTGATTCCGCGGTTTGGGTCTGGAGAAACCGGTCCGGGCGTTGTTAGTTTTCAGAATGAGGTTGGCGCGGCGGGTTAGCAACCGGCCGCGCCAAGAAGCGAGGGACCTCCTTTTCCCTCTAGGGTTTTGGCTTAGGCCAGTACGATGCCGCCGCTGCAACGGCCGCCGACTGAACTGCCCAATCTGACAGCCAAACCAGCACGAATGTTGGATTTTACTTTCATGACACTCTCCTCTTGTACCCGTGCCCATCGCACGTCGATCCGCCGGCCCCATGCCGGCAAGTTTCGGTCGGGACTCGCCGCCCATCACGGAACGAGCGGCAAGTCTCGAATTAATTCAAAATGGCTCCGCGCTGCAAGCCGATTCCAAGTTCCGGACCCGGCAATGCTGACAAGGCCGACGATCTGGTGGTTAAGCGAAGTTACCGTTCGCGAATATCGATGTTGCTCTTGGTCACCCGTATCTCCACGCCGAACAACTGCTCGAAGACTTCGCCGATGTGTGGAATGCGCTGGACTTCGCCGAGCAGCAGGTTGTAGATATTCAAATCCGCCGCCGAAAATTCGCGCTCGGGTTGCGGGCGGCCCAGTAGCCGGTTGATCGCTTGCTGGGTTTGCTCGGCGGCGGCCAAAATGCCTTGCTCGCGACGGAAATATTTCATCAGGCAGAGGATCAAACGCTCGAACGCCGCAGCTTCGTAGGCCGGCCGGCCGAATTGCGTGCTCAAAATGCCGCGCAATTGCGCCTCGGCGATGCGGTGGTAGGCGCTAACGGCCGGCGGCGCGATGCGTTCGGCCAAGCTGTCGGCATGCGCCGCCAATCCCAAACCTTCGCAGGTTTTTTGATACATGTCGGCGTAGACCTTTTCCCGGTCGGCCCGCCATGCTTCGCTGGCGATCAGCGATTTGGCTTGCAATTGTTTGATTTGGGTTTGCACCAAGTCCTTGAACGCGTTCAAGCGCTCGGAATCGGTGTCGGGCCAAGCTTCCAAAATTGTCCACAGTTCTTCGTAATGGCGGCTTATCAGCGGCCAAACCGAGAAGGCGATGGCGTGGGACTGCAAGCCATACAGACCGTAATCCAGCGCGGCTGGTAACGTATCCAGCGCGGCCGCGACCTCCGGGTCTTGCGCGACATCGTCCATGCCGGCCAGCGTGGTACCGTCGACCAGCACGCCCAAAAACTCTTCGATCATTTTGCGCGGACCGGCGCAGACCCCGTGCGCCGATTGAAACACGTAGTTGCGTTCGGCGTAGTCGTAGATGCCTTGGGCGGTCATCGGCGCGTCCGGGGCCAGCGTGGTTTCGACGACCGGCAGGAACAGCATTTGATGGGTGGTCATTCGCACGCCGTCGGTGACTCGGTACATCGACGACAACACCGGATGCAGCTCGCCGTTTGCAACGCGGGGCGCGGCTTTAAGCAATTGGTAGGCCGGCACCGCCAGCGCCAGCGCCGACAAGCGTTCCAAATGGCCGACGGTCCAGCCGGCGCGGGCTTCCGGAAAACGCGCGAGATAGGCTTCGCGGATACGCAGCAATACCGCCATCGCCGGCAACCAGTGCTGACCCATGCTTTTCAACGCGGTCAGATTCATCGGCCTTTCGTTTTGGTAGCGGCTGCCGGGGTAGGGGCAGGCCGTCCATTCGGTCGCCACCTCGACGCGCAACGGTTTCGGGAACACGTTGGATTCGCCGACTTGGCGGCCTTCGCTGTCCATCGCGATATGAGCCACCCGGAACACCGGGATCATCAACTCCAGATAACCCGGTTCCACCGGTCGGCCGGTCAGTTCGGCCATGATGGCCTCGCATTCGAACCAAGTGCGCGCTTGTTGACTGGGAGCCGGCGGCAGCAGCGGGTTGGCGCCGGTGTGCGCAATTTTCGGGGCCGGTGCCGGATCGCTGGTTTGCAGTATGCCTTGTAGAATCAACTCTTCGAGCAGATCCTTGACCACCGGCCAATCGTAGCCCTGACCCCAACCGGTGGCGCTTTTGGCTGGAAAGCTGGCTTGCTTGGCCAGATTTTCGCCGAATGCAAATAACTCTGGTGCGTCGAAACTGATTTCCTTGTCTTCGTAATACAGGCGCAGTTCGGTAGCGCCGGTCTCGTTAGTCAGGTATTGGGCGATTGTGCGTTTGTGCATCGGCAGAAACAGCATGTCGTCTTCGGACAGTTCGGCGAATGCCGGCATCTCGCTCAAGCCGGCGTGAAAGGGGCAACCGCCGCTGTGCTGGTTTTCATCGGTTCGCGACCGTTCCAAAATCGGCTGGCTCATCGCTCATATCTCCGGAGTGGGTTGAAATCGAATGGCGCGTTTGCCAACAACGCGCCGGCTCTAAGGACTGGAATCCCGTGCCGGCGGTCGTTTCCAGTGTTATCCGCGACCGTTTCGGCGTGATGAAACAATAAAGCCAGCGCCGGTTGGCGTCTGTGAATAACGGCATCGCCGATTTGCGAGATAACTCACTTGACACCGTATGCTAGGCGTCAGGCGGCCGCCAATCGGCGTGGCGATTGGATTGGTACCGATGCGTCATGGGTAGCCGGACGCGCGCGCCGCCGGCCCGACGCCGATGCCGGCGGTGTGCTCGGGGTTGCGGCTCAATTTCGGCTGGTACTCGGTGGCGCGCAATAAAATGCGAGTGGACAGCGCTACTCAGACCAACCTGGCCGGTTGGCTGATGCCGGGGTTCGGCTTGCGGATTTTCTCGGTGGCGGCTTGGTTTTTGCCCCGCCATAGCGGCATCCAGCGCTTGTTCGGTGCCGCTGGCGCGGATGAACGTTTCGCTGGCGATGATGACGCGCGAGCTCCCCGCGTCGTAAGCCGCGCGGACCAGGGCTCCCCGCGCCGCTCGGTCGGGGCGGCTGTTCGTGGCGTAACCAATCGCCGAATTCCCTTAACCGGCCAAAAATTGGCGGCATTCAACGCCAAAGGCGGGAAAATCGCCGCCTTAATAATTGACCCGCGCCGCGCCGGATGGGTTAAGCTTAACCGGTTGCCGCCCGACTCGTCGCGGCTGTTTGGCCGCTGCTACGTCGCCGGGCAACGTTGAAGTTTGGTTAGCCATATTCCTCCATAAAACAACGACAGGAGACAACATGAGAATCGGCGTACCCAAAGAAATTCACGACGGCGAAAAACGCGTCGCCACGACGCCGGAAGCGGCGGAAAAAATCATCAAGCTGGGCTTTGAAATCTGTGTGGAATCCGGCGCCGGCGCGGCGGCCAATATCAGCGACGAAGCCTACCAGGAGGTCGGCGTCAAGATTCTGCCCGACGCCAAATCGGTCTGGCAGGCGTCCGACATCGTCATGAAAGTCCGGGCGCCGGAACGTCACCCGGAACTGGCGATCGACGAAGCGGAGTTGCTGAAAGACGGTCAGACCTTGATCAGTTTCATCTGGCCGGCCCAAAACGAAGCGTTGATGCAGCAACTGGCGGCCAAGAACGCGACCGTGCTGGCAATGGACAGCGTGCCGCGCATGTCGCGGGCGCAAAAAATGGACGCGCTCAGTTCGATGGCCAACATTGCCGGATACCGGGCCGTGATCGAAGCCGCCCAACATTTCGGCCGTTTCTTCACCGGCCAAATCACCGCCGCCGGCAAAGTGCCGCCGGCCAAGGTACTGGTGATCGGCGCCGGCGTGGCCGGTTTGGCCGCGATCGGCGCGGCCAAGGGCATGGGCGCCATCGTGCGCGCCTTCGACACTAGGCCAGAGGTCAAGGAACAAATCGAAAGCATGGACGCCGAATTTCTGATGCTGGATTTTCATGAAGACGGTTCCGGCAGCGGCGGCTACGCCAAGGTGATGTCCAAGGAATTCATCGAGGCCGAGATGGCCTTGTTCGCCCGCCAGGCGATGGAAGTGGACATCATCATCACCACCGCGCTGATTCCCGGCAAGCCGGCGCCGGAGCTGATCACCGCCGGCATGGTGAAATCGATGAAGCCCGGCAGCGTCATCGTCGATTTGGCCGCCGAGCAGGGCGGTAACTGCGCGCTGACCGAAAAAGACCAAATCGTGGTCAAGCACGACGTCACCATCATCGGCTATACCAATCTGCCCAGCCGGCTGGCCAATCAATCCAGCCAGTTATACGCGACCAACCTGCGCCATTTATTGACCGACTTGTGTCCGGGTAAGGACGGCACGCTGAACGTCAATTTCGACGACGAAGTCATCCGCGGCGCGACGGTGATCAAGGAAGGCAAGGTCACCTGGCCGCCACCGCCGCCGAAACTGTCCGCCAGCCCGAAACCGCTGACCGAAGCGCCGGCGGTGGAAGCCAAGGTAGAGAAACCCAAATCGCTGGCCGCGCAACTGATTCCGGTTCTGCTGGCCGGCGCGGCCTTGTTCGGAATGGGCGCGGTGGCGCCGGCCTCGTTCCTGTCGCACTTCACCGTGTTCGTGTTGGCCTGCTTCGTCGGCTATCAAGTGATTTGGAACGTGACCGCCTCGCTGCATACGCCGTTGATGAGCGTCACCAACGCCATCAGCGGCATCATCGTCATCGGCGCCTTGCTGCAGGTATCGACGCCGAATAATCTGGTGATTACGGTATTGTCCGGCGTGGCGATCCTGATTGCGTCCATCAACATCGCCGGCGGCTTTCTGGTCACCCGGCGCATGCTCGAAATGTTCAGAAAATAAGGAGTAGGCACCATGTCACAAGGTTTAGTCACGATGTCCTATATCGCGGCATCGATTCTGTTCATTTTAAGCTTGAGCGGCCTGAGCCGGCAGGACACTTCCCGGCGCGGCAATTACTTCGGCATGTTGGGGATGGCAATTGCGATTATCGCGACGGTGTTTGGCGGACACGTCACCGCGTTTGGCATCCTGGCCGGCGCGCTGTTGATCGGCGGTTCGATCGGCGCGTTCGCGGCGGCGCGGGTGGAAATGACCCAAATGCCGGAACTGGTCGCGCTGATGCACAGCCTGGTCGGGATGGCTGCGGTGTTGGTCGGTTACGCCAGTTTCCTCGATCACGGTTCCACGCTGGTGGGCGTCGAGAAAACCATACACGAGCTGGAAATCTACATCGGCGTCTTCATCGGCGCGGTGACCTTCTCGGGTTCGGTGATCGCGTTCGGCAAATTGTGCGGCAAGGTCACCGGCAAGCCGGTGTTGTTGCCGGCCCGGCATTGGTTGAATCTGGCGCTGTTCGTCGCCACCTTCGTGCTCGGCGGTCAATTTTTGGCGAATGCCGAAGCCGGCGACGCGTTGACGCCGCTGCTGATCATGACCGTGATCGCGCTGGTGTTCGGCGTGCACATGGTGATGGCGATCGGCGGCGCCGACATGCCGGTGGTGGTGTCGATGCTGAACAGCTACTCGGGATGGGCGGCGGCGGCGACCGGCTTCATGCTCAGCAACGACTTGCTGATCGTCACCGGCGCGTTGGTCGGTTCCAGCGGCGCCATCTTGAGCTACATCATGTGCCGGGCGATGAACCGCCACTTCCTCAGTGTGATCGCCGGCGGCTTCGGCACGGCCGGCGGCGGCGAGGCGGCGGAAATCGAAGGCGAAGTCCAGCCGATCGAAGCCGAGGAAACCGCGCAATTGCTGCGGGATTCCAAAAACATCGTCATCATTCCCGGCTACGGCATGGCGGTGGCGCAAGCGCAGCACACGGTCAACGAAATCACCAAATTGTTGGTCGGCCAGGGCAAGAAGGTACGCTTCGCGATTCACCCGGTCGCCGGCCGGATGCCGGGCCACATGAACGTGTTGCTGGCCGAAGCCAAGGTGCCATACGACATCGTGCTGGAAATGGACGAAATCAACGACGACTTCCCTGAAGTCGATGTGTCCATCGTCATCGGCGCCAACGACATCGTCAATCCGTCGGCGTTGAACGACCCCAACAGCCCGATCGCCGGCATGCCGGTGCTGGAATGCTGGAAGGGCGGCACCACCATCGTCATGAAACGCAGCATGGCCTCGGGCTACGCCGGCGTCGGCAATCCGCTGTTCGTGCTGGAAAACACCCGCATGCTGTTCGGCGATGCCAACGACAGATTGCAGGCGCTGTTAAAAGCCTTGCAGGCTTGATCCCGGCCGCCGCGGTGCGGTCCGACCGGACCCGCGGCGGCGATTTCAATCATCGTCCGACCGGCACTGATAACGGTGCCGGTCGGCGCTATCTGCATCCTAAAAAACGCAGTCGAGCATATCAAATGGGTTGGCGGGTGGAAACCGCTGATGGTTCGACAGGGCTCTCCTGAGCGTAGTCGAAGGGCTCGCCACGGACGGTTTCCACACGCCTCATCTGTTTTTTTTAGGTTCATTCCATCGCTTCAACGCCTGCCATAACCCGCGCCAAATACGGTCTCCGGCGTACTTCCACCTTGCTCGGCAAGCGCTACCCAAGCGGTATAGATTTAAGGCGCGGCGGCGAGCTGTTGGTGGGGCGCGCAGGCTGGGCAACTGACTTCCACCAATTGGCCGCTATGGCGATGGCGCAACGGCCGGGCAAGGCCATCCGCTTGGTTCATGGACCGGTACAGTCGGTTTTCCTCGGCAATGACTTCCCGCTCGTGTTCGAAAGGATAAAGGTTTTGCGCCATGCCGCCGCCGGCAATGAAATGAGCGCTGTCCAACAACATCAATTTGGCGTGCAGCAACTCGTGCAACAGCGCGTCGGCCGGCGAGACGCCGCAGGCGGGGTTGGCGTCGCAGCCAGGTTCGGCCAGCAGTTGCGCGCCGAGCCGGGTATCGAAATAAACCGTGACGCTATCGACCCGGTACTGATTGCCCCACGCTTGTGCCTGCCAGGTATTCTTGCGGTATTTCAACAACACTTTTTGCCGGGCCAGTTCGTCGATCAGCGCCGCGACCGCCGGATAACGGGCGTAATAGCCGGCGATCCGCTCGAAGTCGGCGGCGACGGTGGCGGGTTCGCCGGGTTCGGGTCGATAGGCGCCGCGCAGAAAGTCGAGTATCGTCGTTTCCGCGTCGGCCGGAACCGGTTGCGGATTCGCCGCTTGCTGGTAAGCGTCGGCGATGTCGGCGGCGGTTGGCGGCCGGGTGCGCCGCAATTTGATCAACGTATGGTTGGCCTCGTCGCGGCTGGCGATCGCTTGCATCGCGCCGGCCGGCGGCGCCACCAACTGCGCGGCGGGGCTCGGCGGCGGCGTGAGCAAGTCGTCGGCGCTGACCGCCCGCGACCAACCCAGCAAGCCGATGCAAAACGTCAATACCAAGCCGACCTCGCGGCGGCGGTTGCCGTGTGCCGGCGGACAGTCCAGCGAACGTTGGTCTTGTTTCAGGCATACGCCGTGCGCCTCGGCGATCGCCAGCAGTTCGCGATACGCCTGTTGCGCCGAGATGCTTAAGCCGGCTTGACAAACCAGCGTGGCCTTGCTGTCGATAACGCAGGGATGCAGGAAATTGCGTGTCGGCCAGCGCTGATACCAATCGTTGAGCGCTTGGGCCAGACCTTCCGGGTCGCGCGGCGGCCGGACGGCGGTTTGATAGGCTTGTTGCAGCGTGCGGGTTTCGCTCATCGTGACGGCTAACGGTGGTGGAAGACAAAGGCAGGCCCGCGCATTATTTAAAAAATTCCGGCGGGCCGCCACTAAATAAATGTCTGGGCGTGCCGGTTATATTGCGGCGTTTTACCGGAGAAACGCGTTTTAGCATTGACGGCTTGCCAAATGCCGAAAAATGCTTAGACTATTCAATAATTCTTGAATAGTAAAATTATGGATAAGGAAACCGCCACTCAGCTTTTCGAATCACTGGCTTCCGGCGTTCGTCTGGACGTATTCCGATTGTTGGTCAAACACGCGCCGACAGGCTTGGTTGCCGGCGAGATCGCCAGCGAACTGGCGCTGCCGCCGACCAATTTGTCGTTTCATTTGAAGGCGATGACCCATGCGGGCTTGGTCAGCGTGGTCCAGGAAGGACGCTATCAGCGTTATCGGGCCAATTTGGCCGCGATGCGGGCCTTGATCGAATATTTGACTTCCGAATGCTGTACCGGTAGCCCAAATGCATGTTTCGATTCAGGGCAAACCATTTGCGGCGGCGACACTTGATTCACTTTAACCGTA
>NZ_JBYMAP010000138.1:0-11432 GCF_057766305.1 Methylomonas sp. BG-2
CTCATTTTAGGTTCATGGAGAGCCGTCTCTTAGTCAAGGGCATCATTGGAGCTCGCACCACCTCGCTTGAATGTTAACGCCGAAGCGGATTCGCGGATGTTGCCGGTCCGCGAACCGGTGTTGATTTCGGCTTGGCGACAGCGAAACAATATCCATCCCAATTTTCGGCAGCGCGTTGGCACGAGTGACCACGGCGGGAGTCCGCGCTCGGCCTGATGAGCTTCCACAGCCAACATAAACCGATCGCAATCAGCCAGGACCCAAACCAGGCCGCGCCCTTGCCGCGAATCCGGCTGAGATCGCCGACGCCGACGTGCTGGTTCCGATCGCTATCGAGGTAGCGATAGGCCATCGTGTTGGTATCGACAACGGTCATGGCCGGCCGGCGGATTTGGCTTGATCAATGCCTGGCAAACGCCCGGTCAATAAAACACCCTGAACAAGCGCTGAATCTGTTCGAATTCGAACAGGTACGGTTGGGCCACGTCGCGGTTGGCGGCGACGACCAGCAAGTCGTGGGAGAACACCGAGGTGTTGTACCAGTTGAAGCTGCCGTCGATGACGATGTAGTCGTCGATGACGCAGTATTTGCTGTGGATGGGCGAGTAGGGCACCGGCAGATCGTCCTGGCCGTACACCAGGCCGACTCGGATGCCGGCATCCTTCAGGCGTTGCACGGCCGGCAACAGCGGGCGGGCGAGTTCGTCGCGCATCGGCCGTTCGACTCCGATCTTGCCTTGGCGGGCCAGATGGCCGTTCAATAGCAATTGCACGTCCACGCCGCGGTCGCGGGCCTGGATCAGAGCCGACACCACGCTGTCGTGGTGGTCGCCGAGCAAGTCGCCGATCAAGAACAGGCATACCTTGATCGAGCGGCGGGCGCGGTGGATTTCGGCGAGTATCGCGTGGTGCGGCCGGTAGACCTTGCCGTTGGCCATCGTCTGCCGGCCGAAGGTGTACAGCAAATTGAACGGGCTGAGCGGGTCGATGCCGTATTTTTGGATCACGCCGCCGCGCTGGCTTTGGAAGATGTTGTCCAGCAACCGGCATACGCCTTGGGAATGGAAGCTCATCCCCGATTCCCAGTTGGCCCACCAGCGGTCGAAGGTGATGTTGAACGAACCGAGGATGCAATCCTCGTCGTTGAAAATCACGAACTTGGTGTGCATGTCCGGCTCGACTTCGATCAGATGGTGCTTGGGCGTGCAAAACACCCCGACCAGCTCGATGCCGGCCCGTTTCAGGCGGGCGTAGTTGTCGCTGTTGGTTAGCGTCATCTTGCGCCAATCGACGACGCATTGCACCAGCACGCCTTGGCGGCTGGCGTGGATCAGATGGTTGATGAAGTCATGGTCGTCGATGCAATCCACGCTGACCTTGATCGTGCACAGCCGCTGGGGTTGATGATGCTTGGCGGCGATGGTTTTGTCGATGTGGTCGTGGATGTAGCGCTTGGGATGGTAGGGGTGATGCTGCTGCCCCTTGGTGAACTTCGGCGTCAGATGGAGTGCGTCGAAACGGTGGGCGTACCAGTCCGCGTCGCTTTGTAGCTGCTTGGGGTCGAGTTCGTGAGCCCGGTAGTGGTTGGGTGTGGCCCAATGATCGCCGATGTGGCGCTGCTGCGGTTCGGGATCGCTGGGCTGTTGGCCGTCCATGAAGATGTATTCCTGGCGGGATGCGATCGAATGTTCCCCAAGATGAACGATGAACGAAAATTTGATGCAATGAATCTTGCCGAACTGGCGCGAGTGGGGCATCACATAGAAATCGCGGGTACTGCGTTTATGGCGGTTCCATTCGACGTCGAAGGCGTCGGTATCGACAATATAGGTCTCGCAAATTTCGGTCCGGTAGACGCGCAAAATCACCTTCAGATTGGCCGCGACGCCGTGACTCATCTCGAAATCGATCTTGCCCCAACGGATGTCGAAGCTTTCGCGAAAATCGTTGCCGCGCGGAAAGTAACCGCCCAGTTTGCCGAACACCGGCCTGGCGTAATGTTCTGCTGCTTGCATCTGCTATTGCTACCTCAAACGTGCGATGAAACGGATTAGCGGGGCTCGAATTCGAACAGATAACCGCAATGGTCGGATACCCGGCCGTAGTCCTGTTCGGTAAACACCGCTCTCGCGGAGACGGCCTTGAGCGCACCGCTCTTGTTCATGAAAATGTAATCGATCCGGTAATCGTCCGCCAGATAATCGTGCCAATGGGCGTCGTCGACCCGATAAATTTGTTGATACAGGCCGGGCGCGCTGGCCGCCAGATATTGATCGCGGTACTGGTTGCCTTCGACAATCAAGCGGTAGCCGATCGAGCCGGCCGCGACGTTGAAGTCGCCGCACAGCAACGTAGCGCCGACTTCGCGGTCGCGGCGGGCGTCGGCCCAAGCCGCCAGCCGGCGGAATTGGCTTTCGAAACCGTCTTCCCACCAGCTCAGGTGGGCCGAAAAGACGTCGATGCGGCCGAAGCGCGGCAGCGTGACGTTGGCCGCGACCACCTTGCGAGAATGGATGCTGTAGACGTCGCTGCTGTCGGATACGTAGCGCGATTCCTGGCGTTCCAACGGATAGCGGCTGAGGATGGCGACGCCTTCCCGGTAACGGTCGAAACCCAGATGCGACCAATCGCAGTGTAAGTGAAACGGCTGCGATAGCCGCGAGTTGATGATGTTGGCGGCGTTGGACGGCCAGTCGCCGTAGCCGTGGTTCCAATGCTCGGCGACTTCCTGCAAGCACACCAAATCGGCCCGCCAGTCGTCGATGGCGCGGGCGATTTGGCTGAATTTGCGGTCCTGATCGGCTTCCTGGTAGCAATGCAGATTCAACACCAGCAGCCGTAGCGGCGGCCGGCTTAGCCGGTAGTTTTGCCCGGCCTGATTGTCCCAATAGGTGCGGGATCGGGTGTAGGCGGCGATGCAATATTCGATGCGAAACGCTTCGCCGATCCGTAGGCGAGTGTGCCAGAGCCGGGCCGGTTTCAGACCGGTCGCCGGTTCCCCGGCCGGTTTGCGGCGGCGGCCGGCCGCCTTGCAGGGGGCTTGTCGGGTGCGTCGCCAGCCGTCGTTGCTCCAGTTCACGCTGACATGGTCGATGGCCAGCGCCGCGTCGGTGGCGACCACCAGCGGAATTTCGGTGGTTTCCAAAGCCAAGGCCGTGGGCAAGGTCAGGGTTTGCAGAACCCGGTCGTCGGCCAGATGATGGCCGCCGCCGGCGCGGGTGTGGTAGTCGCGGCCCTGATTGTTATCCCAGGCTTCGCCGCCCGGCCAAGCGAAGCGCAACGCAAAACGCACGCCGCCGGGCAGGGCTTGGCCGGCGGCGTCGGTGAATTCGGCTTCGGCTCGCCAGTATTCGCCGCCGTCACCGGTTTTAGCCAGGTAACGTGCCGCCAGCGTTTGCCAAACGCCGTCGCGGCCGCGCCAAACCACCTCGACGGTTTTGCGGTAGTCCAAATCGGCTACCTGGATTAAAAAACTCAGCGCTTGGCGGCGCGCGCCGGCCCGGCCGGTCGCGGTATTGCTGGTGTAAATCAAGCGTATCGGTTCCATGCCGGGCTCCTGGGGTGATGGGCTGGCGAAATCCGGCGCGGAGGTCCGGGACGCGATACCGGCTCAGCCGGCGTAATCGCGAAAATCGATGTCGGGAAAAATATCGTCCATGATCTCCAGCGCTGTCAAATACCGTTCGTCGATGCGATTCTTGCGGATGGCGTCGTGCAGATAATTGAAGCGGGCCAGATGGTCGGCGATGCGTTTTCTGGCGTAATCGACGGTGGTGCCGGCCTTCATGATGAAGGGCCAGTCGGAGGCCTGCGCCAGCAGCAACGAGCGAGCCGCCTGATTCAGCGCCCGCTCTTGTAACGGCGTGACCTTCAGGCCGTTCAGATCGGCGGCGAGCTTTTCCATTTCGGCGGAGGCCCGGTGTAGCAGCGGATAAATCCAGTCGTTGCTTTCGTTCAACCAATAGCTGGAATAGCCGTGTTCGCCCCAACTCGACGCGGCCGGCCGACCGTTGCCGTGGCGCAGCGGTTGTCGCAGGTAGTCGGAACAGGCGACGGTCGTCAAGCCGCTGTCCGATTCGGCCGCCAACCGCAACACCTGTTCCAGCCAAAGCGGGCCCTCGTACCACCAATGGCCGAACAGCTCGGCGTCGTAAGGGGCGACGATGATCGGCGCTTGCGACATTTCGCGATCCAGCTCGGCGATTTGCTCGCGGCGGCGGCGCACGAAATCGGCGGCGTGCTGTCTAGCCTTGGCTTGGGCTTGGGCGGGTTGATAGGCTTGCTTGGCGAGGTTCTGGCCGGTGATCCGGTAATACTTGATGCCGGTGTTGATGCGGGTTTCCCGATCCAGGATGTAGGGCGCGACGTATTCCAGCGGCAGGTCGAAGCCGATGTCCCGGTAATATTCCCGGTAATCCGGGTCGCCGGGATAGCCCTGTTCCGCGCTCCACACCTGGCGCGACGAGGCCGGATCGCGGCCGAACGCGGCGACGCCGTTGCCGCAATCCAGCGGCGCGTAGACGCCCAGGCCCGCCGTATTGTCGGCGGTCATCAGCGCGTGGCTGTCGACGAAGAAATAGTCGATGCCATTGGCGGCCAACTCGGTTTCCAGGCCCGGATAATAGCCGCATTCCGGCAGCCAGAAGCCGCGCGGCCGGAAGCCCAGGCGCGACTCGAAACAGCGCAGGCCGACGCCGATCTGGTTGCGGACCGCGGCCGGGCTGACGTTGAGCAAGGGTAGAAAACCGTGCGTGGCGGCCGTCGTCGTCAATTCCAGGTTGCCGGTGGCGTGATGAAATTGAAACGCCGGCAACAACTCGCAACGGTAGCGCTCGCGGTAGCGGTACAGCGCGTCTTGAAATTGGTGCAGATAAAACTCGGCCAAGGCCTGAAACGGCGGCAGGCCGCGGGTGCGGGCCACCTCGCGCTCGGCCAGTTCCACCCGGCCTTGCAAATAGTGCAGGTAGCGGTTTTGCAGCAAGGCGTCGCCCAGCATCGTGATCAAGGTCGGCGACAGCGATAGGGTCAAGCGGTAGGCGATCCGGTCGTAATGCAGGCGCTCCAATACCGCCAGCAAGGGCAGATAGCACTCGGTGATCGCCTCGAACAGCCAGTTTTCCTCGAAGAAGCTGGCGTGTTCGGGATGATGCACGTAGGGCAGATGGGCGTGCAAAACGATGGCGAGATAGCCTTTAGTCATCGGCGTCTGTAGTTGGAGCGGCCGGATCGGCGGCCAAGGTTGAGGAAACCGCGAGCTGGAGCGGCAGCATGAATTGCGCCAGGCTTGGCGTCAGATCGTCCGGGCTCTCGGGTTGCGCGGCGGTCGCGGCGTCGTTGGACACCGCCAGCGGACTGAATTGCCGGTCGGCGCTAAAACGGCCGAGCACCGCGCGGTAGTGGGCCGCGCCGCCGCCAAGCTCCTCGGGTAGCGTGATGCGTTGCCGCGTGGCGTGGGTCGGAACCGCGACGTCGAACCAGCTCGGCGGGTACCCTGTGTCTGGGGTCGCGCCGGCCGCCGGCGCTTGTCTGAAGATTCGCAGTGTTAGCTGGCTGGGCTCGGCCGCATCCGGCGAAGCGGCGGGAAGCGGCGCTTCCAATTGCCAAAACGCGTGCAGATGGCGTGGGTCTATCGGCAGCAGCAGCAGGCTGGCCTGACTGCCGCGCGCCCGCGGCGCGTATTCGCGGCTGATTTGCTGACTGATTTCCAGCAATTCGCTGGGCGAGAATCCGCCGGTCGGCGCGCGTCGAACCCCGGATTCGTAACGGCGCGGCGCGAATTGCCGGCTGATGGATAGGCTGATTTCGCGTAATTCTTCGGCCGATAGCGGGGCGCGAGCAGGAGAATGTGACTGCGAAAAAGCCATCGGCGACGGTAAGAAATCGGATTGTTGGTTTCGACTCGCTGTCAACTGCGTGAATTGTGCGGTATTTGGCAAAATCGGCAAATTGCGAAGACTCTACTCGTTGTCGCCTATTTACGCAAGGCATAGGCCGGACGGCCGGAATTGCAGTAGAATCGGGCCTTTCGGACTTTTTCGGTCAAGGAAATGCATAAACAATACCACGTGAAGTCGGGTAGTCCTTATCCCCACGGCGCCAAAGTCGGCGAAGGGGGCGTCAATTTTTCGATTTCCAGCCGTCACGCCACTTACGTGGAGCTGTTGCTGTTCGCTCAGTCGGACAGTGAAAAGCCGTTCCAGATCATTCCGCTAACGACCGACAAACACCACACCTTTTTTTCCTGGCACGTGTTCGTCGTCGAATTGCCGGTCGGCACCTGGTATGCCTGGCGCTTGGACGGCCCGTCGCAAACGCGGGAAACGGGGTTGCGCTTCGACCGCGAAAAGTTGTTGCTCGATCCCTGGGCGCGGGCGGTCAGCGACAAGTTGTGGGTGCGCGGCGCGGCCTGCGTGCCCGGAGACAACAGCTACCACGCGATGCGCGGCGTCGTCGTCGACGACCAGTACGATTGGGAGGGCGATACCCCGTTGTCGATCCGTAGCGAGAAGGTCATCGTCTACGAATTGCACGTCGGCGGTTTTACCCGGCATCCGTCGGCCAAGGTCAAGCATCCGGGAACCTTTCTGGGGCTGATCGAAAAAATTCCCTACCTGAAGAAGTTGGGCATCACCCATGTCGAGCTGTTGCCGGCGATGGCCTTCGACGAACAGGACGTGCCGCCGCATACCGCCGAGCGCGGCTTGACCAACTATTGGGGCTACAGCACCCACAGCTTTTTCAGCCCGCATCCGGGCTATTGTGTGACGCCGGAACAGGGCACTCATATTCGGGAATTCCGCGATCTGGTCAGGGCGCTGCACAAGGCCGGTATCGGCGTGATCATGGACGTGGTGTTCAACCATACCTCCGAGGCCGGTACCGATGGGCCGGTCATCAACTTCAAGGGGATTACCGGCAACAGTTTTTATCTGACCGACAAGTACGACAAACGGGTGTTCCAGGATTACACCGGCTGCGGCAATACCGTCAATGCCAACCACCCGCTGGTGACCAACTTTATCATCACCTGCCTGGAATATTGGGTGCGGGAGATGCACGTCGACGGTTTCCGCTTCGATTTGGCCAGTGCCTTGGCGCGGGGCGAGGACGGCAGCGTATTGCAGGACCCGCCGTTGGTCTGGGGCATCGAGTTGTCGCAGCAATTGGCCAAGACCAAACTGATCGCCGAGGCTTGGGACGCGGCGGGCCTGTATCAAGTCGGCAATTTTCCCGGCTACCGTTGGGCCGAGTGGAACGGCCGCTACCGCGACGCGATTCGCCGCTTCGTGCGCGGCGACGGCGGCATGATCAACGAAGTGGCCACCCGCATCTGCGGCAGCAGCGATCTTTACGAACACCAGCATCGCTTGCCGATCAGCGGCATCAACTTCGTCACTTGCCACGACGGCTTCACGCTGAACGACTTGTTCAGTTACAACGACAAACACAACGAGGCCAACGGCGAGGAAAACCGCGACGGCTGCAATAACAATCTGAGCGACAACTGCGGCGTGGAAGGGCCGACCGACGATCCCGAAATACTGGCGTTGCGTCGGCGGCGCGCCAAGAACGCGTTGGCGATTCTGCTGCTGAGCCACGGCGTGCCGATGCTACTGGCCGGCGACGAATTCTTGAACAGCCAAAACGGCAACAACAACGGCTATTGCCAAGACAATGAGCTGAGTTGGTTGAACTGGGAGGACGCCAAGAAAAACTCCGACGTGCTGCGCTTCGTCCAGACCTTGATCAAACTCCGCAAGCGCCACACCGCGCTGATGCGCCGCCGCTTCCTGACCGGAAGGCCGCTGGAAGGCAAGACGCTGCCGGACATTCACTGGTATGACGTTGATCAAGTGCATCCGCCGGCCTGGACCGATCCGGAGGCACGCTTCCTGTCCTACACGCTGTCCGCGTTGGCCAAGGAGGAGCCGGATTTGCACGTGGTAATGAACATGGCTCGGGACGACGCGCTGATCGACTTGCCCAAGCTCGAAGGCAAGGCTTGGTGCTTGTCGATCGATACCGCGCTGAGTTCGCCGGCCGACGCCGTCGAACTCGCCAATCAGTCGCCGTTGCAAGTACCGCAATACCGGGTACGCGGCAACTCGGTCGTGGTATTCGAGAATACCCGCTTCGCCAATGAAGGCGGCGGCGAGTCGGTGTCGCATAAAGCGTCGGCCTTTTTGAGCAAATTGACCGGCATCCGTTTGATCGACTAGCCCGAAGCCGGGCTTCGCTCTCGGGCGCCGGCATCGGCGCGATGCCCCAAATTAGAGCGCTCGTTCAAGTTTCGGTATCATGCGGTTTTGCCGTCGATACAGGAAACGCCCATGCCGATTTTTGCCGCGCTGTCACGCCATGCCGCTCCGCTGCCCGAGGATTTGCAACCGGTCGCCGCCGGTTTTTGCAAACGCCTGGCGGCGGTTTTGGACGCCGAGCAGGCGGCGGTTTTGGAACACGAGGCGATCGCGGCGACTGCACT
The DNA here is from genome assembly GCF_057766305.1 of Methylomonas sp. BG-2. Lineage (NCBI taxonomy): Bacteria > Pseudomonadati > Pseudomonadota > Gammaproteobacteria > Methylococcales > Methylococcaceae > Methylomonas > Methylomonas sp. BG-2. Next base: position 8,483 of record NZ_JBYMAP010000138.1, read on the forward strand.
GAGGGTCTGCGTCTGTAGTCAATTCGTCGCCGACAGTTGGCTGCGCGAACCGGGCTTGATCCCGGACTTGGCGGCCGGCGGCGATTTGTTCGCGCCGATGCGCCGCGATCAATACGCCGCGACCTTGCAAGCGGCCGTCGCCGAGGCGGACGGCGAACCGGCACTGGCCAGGGTTTTGCGCCGGTTTCGACGGCGGGAAATGGTTCGCATCGCTTGGCGCGATCTGGCCGGCTGGGCCGATTTGGACGAAACGCTGGCCGATCTGACGGCATTGGCGGAAACCTGCATTGCCGCCGCGCTGGATTTTCTATACGCCCAGGCTTGCAGGCGCTGGGGCACGCCGACGCTGGCCGACGGCACGCCGTTCAATATCGTCGTGCTCGGCATGGGCAAGCTCGGCGCCTGGGAGCTGAATTATTCGTCGGATATCGATCTGATCTTTGCCTATGCCGAGGAAGGCCTGCTGACCGGCAAGAAGGAGATCAGTTACGGCGAGTTCTTTACCCGCTTGTGCCGGTCGTTGGTCAAGATGCTGGACGAAATCACCGTCGACGGTTTCGTGTTTCGTACCGACGTGCGCTTGCGGCCGTTCGGCGACAGCGGCCCGCTAATCATGGATTTCGACGGCATGGAAAAGTACTACCTGACCCAGGCCAGGGAGTGGGAGCGCTACGCGATGATCAAGGCCCGCCAGGTGGCCGGCGATTTCGAAACCGGCAGGCAACTGGCCGCGCTGATCAAGCCCTTCGTCTACCGCCGTTATCTGGATTACGGCGCCTTCGAGGAATTGCGGTCGTTGAAGTTTCAGATCGCTCAGGAGCTGAAGCGCCGCGACCGCTTGGACAACGTCAAACTGGGGCCGGGCGGTATCCGCGAGGTCGAGTTCATCGGCCAGGCCTTTCAGTTGATTCGCGGCGGTCAGGAGCCGGCGCTGCAACAGCGCGAGATTCAAGTCATCCTGGCCGCGCTGGCCGACCTGAAGCTGATGAGCGGCGAGGACGTGGCGGCGTTGAAGTTCGCTTATCGTTTCTTGCGCCGCACCGAAAATCACATCCAGGAATACCAGGACAAACAAACCCACGAATTGCCGACCCAGCCGGTGGTCCGGCAAATTTTGGCCTACTCGCTGGATTTCGAGGATTGGGAGGCTTTCAAGCGCGAGTTGGACGCGGTGCGCGAGCGGGTGCAGGACAGCTTCGAGCAAGTGTTTTCGTTGAGCGAACAGGACACCAAACAACGTAGCGCCCGGCTGATCTGGACCTGCGCCGCCGACGACGAATTGGCGCTGGAAGCCCTGGCGGAGTACGGCATCGCCGAGCCGGGCAATGTGCTGCAAGCCATTGTCGATTTCAAACACAGCCACGCGGTTAAGCGCATGACCGCCAAGGGCGCGACCATACTGGAGCGTTTGGTGCCGCAGACGATAGAACGCGTCGCCGAGACCGAGCATCCCTCGACCACGTTGCCGCGGGTATTGAAGCTGTTCGAGGCCGTGACCGGCCGGGCGGTATATCTGTCGTTACTGGCCGAAAACCCGCAAGCCTTGGCGCAATTGATCAAATTGACCGCAGCCAGCCCGTGGATCGCCGACTATCTGGCTTTATATCCGATATTGTTCGACGAATTGCTGGATACCGGCGCCCTCTACGCGCCGTTGCAAAAACAGGCGTTGCGCGAGGACTTGCGATTGGCCCTGAGCCGGGTCGATGCCCAGGACAGCGAGCAATTGATGATCGCGTTGCGTTTATTCAAACACCAGCATGTGTTGCGGGTGGCGGCGGCGGACATCATGGGGTTTATTCCGGTGATGGTGGTCAGCGATTATTTGACCTGGATCGCGGAGGCGATTCTGGAGCAGGTGTTGGCGCGCGCTTGGGCGATGCTGGGGGCCAAACACGGTTTTCCGCCCGCGACCGGCCCGGAGCCCAAGCATTTCGCGATCCTCGGCTTCGGCAAGTTCGGCGGCATAGAACTGGGTTACGGCTCGGACCTGGACTTGGTGTTTCTGTACGACGCCGCCGACGGCGACGCGCCAACCGATGGCGACAAGCCGATCGGCACCGCCCAGTTTTATATCCGCCTCGGCCAGAAAATCCGTCACATCCTGGATACCCGGATGTTGTCCGGGGTGTTGTACGAAGTCGATCTCAGATTGCGCCCCAACGGCGATTCGGGTTTGTTGGTCACCCACATCGGCCATTACGAAGCCTATTTGCGCGATCAGGCTTGGACTTGGGAACACCAGGCCCTGGTGCGTGCCCGCTTTGTCGCCGGCGACACCGAGTTGCAAACGGCGTACGAGGCGATTCGCGCGCGCATTCTGGCTCTGCCCCGCGATTTCGCGGAGTTGCAAACCCAGGTGCGCGAGATGCGCCAAAAGATGCGCGACAATCTCGCGCCCAAGGACCCGGCGGTATTCGACTTAAAACAAAGTCCCGGCGGCATCGCCGATATCGAATTCATCGTGCAGTTTTGCATTCTGGCGCATGCAGAGAAGTACCCCGATTTGGCGAGGTATACCGATAACGTCCGCCTGTTGGACGGCTTGCAGGCTCACGGCTTGATGCCAGCCGCCGAAACGGCGCTGTTGAAGCAGGCTTACTGTGCCTATCGCGATTACGGTCATCACCAAGTGTTGCAAGATCTCGGCGCAACGGCGGCGGCCGACGACTTCACGGCGCTGCGTGCCGAGGTTGAGCGACTCTGGCGACACTACATGCTTTAAACCCGCGCTTCGCCCGGTTTGAAACAGGCGTTTGGCGGAGCCAACCGCTGGCCGAGAGAGATGGCGATTGTATTTCCAGGCGTGCGGGGAGATCAGGCCGGTGGGTAACGGGGTTATTGGCGCGGCGTGTTAAAGCGTTGCCGGTGCGCGCGCCGGCGGATGCGGTGGACATAAGCACAGAGAACGAGTGTTAATTATTCGCGGTCGAGTCCGCTACACTTGTCC
>NZ_JBYMAP010000139.1:0-11430 GCF_057766305.1 Methylomonas sp. BG-2
GGCCGTCGGTCAACAGCGCGCAGGCCTTGCCCAAGCCCTTGGATTTGATGTAGCTGGTCGGATACAGCATTTCCTGCATGCCGGGGCCGCCCTTAGGACCTTCGTAGCGCACCACCACCACGTCGCCCGCGACCACTTTATTGGCCAAGATATTTTCCACCGCCTCGTCCTGAGACTCGACGACGTGAGCGTTGCCTTCGAACACCAGCAAGCTGTCGTCGACGCCAGCGGTTTTCACAACGCAGCCATCCAGCGCGATGTTGCCGTGTAGCACCGCCAAGCCGCCTTCCTGGCTGAAGGCATGCTCGAAGGAGCGGATGCAGCCCTCGGCGCGGTCGGTGTCCAGACTGGGCCAGCGGGTGTTTTGGCTGAACGCGACTTGGCTGGGGATGCCGGCCGGTCCCGCCAGGTAAAAGGTTTTAACCGGGTCGCTGGGATTGCCGGCAATGTCCCACTGAGCCAACGCTTCGCCTAGAGTTTTGGCGTGGACGGTCGGCACGTCGGTGTGCAGTTTGCCGGCCCGGTTCAACTCGGCCAGAATTGCCATGATGCCGCCGGCGCGATGCACGTCTTCGATGTGGTATTTGTTGGTGTTAGGGGCCACCTTGCACAACTGCGGTACGACGCGGGACATGCGGTCGATGTCTTTCATCGTGAAATCAATACCGGCTTCTTGAGCCACAGCCAGCAAATGCAGAATGGTGTTGGTCGAGCCGCCCATCGCGATGTCCAGTGCGATGGCGTTCTCGAACGCCTTGAAGCCGACCGAACGCGGCAATACCGATTCGTCGTTGTGCTCGTAATACTGTTTGGCCAGTTCGACGATGCGGCGGCCGGCTTGCTTGAACAATTGTTCGCGGTCGGCATGGGTGGCGACCACGGTGCCGTTGCCCGGCAGGGACAGGCCCAGCGCCTCGGTCAGACAGTTCATCGAGTTGGCGGTGAACATGCCGGAGCAGGAACCGCAAGTCGGGCAGGCAGAACGCTCTACCGCCGCCAAATCGGAGTCCGAGACTTTGCTGTCGGCCGCCATCACCATCGCGTCGATCAGGTCCAGTTTTTTGATGTCGTCCGAGCCGGCCAGTTTGGTCTTGCCGGCTTCCATGGGTCCGCCGGAGACGAAAATCACCGGAATGTTCAGGCGCATCGCCGCCATCAACATGCCGGGGGTGATTTTATCGCAGTTGGAGATGCAGACCAGCGCGTCGGCGCAATGGGCGTTGACCATGTATTCGACGCTGTCGGCGATCAAGTCGCGGCTGGGCAGGCTATACAGCATGCCGTCGTGGCCCATGGCAATGCCGTCGTCCACCGCGATGGTGTTGAATTCCTTGGCCACGCCGCCGGCTTGTTCGATCTCGCGCGCCACCAGTTGCCCCAGGTCTTTCAAATGCACGTGGCCGGGCACGAATTGGGTGAAGGAGTTGGCTACCGCGATGATAGGCTTGTCGAAATCGCCGTCCTTCATGCCGGTGGCGCGCCACAATGAACGGGCGCCGGCCATGTTACGGCCGCGGGTGGTGGTGTGTGAACGATAGCTAGGCATGGTGGTTCCAAAAAATGAAAGGCCGTAAGAGCCCGATAAAGTCAAAACAGCTTAGGTGCCGAATCAAGCCAAGCCCTCCTCGGACTTGTCGGCCCCGGACGATGTTCGGCGCTGGCTTCGGCTCCTAGTCTGATTCATGGCCCGCACGCGATTCGCGAGCGAGAGGGCAAGCGGATTAAAACGTATCCCAGCCGCTGGAGCGGCGGCGCCAGCTGAGTTTGGGCAGAATAAAACCGAGCAGCACGCCGAATAAGGACAGGCCGCCGCCGTACAAAAACCAATCCTGATTGGTGCTGTCGGCCAAGGCCTGGTTTTCGCGTTTTAATTGCTGCAATTCCCGTTCGACGCTGACCACGCGTTCTTGCAACTGATCGCGCTGCTGCTTGAGTTGGATGGCGTTGGCGGCGGTTTGTTGCAACTCGCTGAGATCGGCGCTGAGTTTGTCGCGTTCCTTGCCGATTTCCAGGCTGCCGGCTTGGGCGGCCTTCAGTTGTTTGTTTTCCTCGGCCAAGGCTTCCAACTTTTTATTGGCCGCTTCCAGCTGGCCGCGCGCGCTGGGTTCGCCGGTCAGGTAGCGGCTGAGGATGAAGCCTTCGGCACCGTTGTTGGTCTGGATATAGGTGTAGCCGTTTTCGGTGCTGTCGCCCAGCACCGTGACCAGCGCGCCGTTTTCCAGCATTTTGACAATCTTGGTGCGCTCGCTCTCGCCGCTACGCAACGGCACTTCGACTTTGTCGGTCACGTAAGCCGTGCGGGCTTCGGCGATGCCGCTGAACAATAGGCAGGCGGAGAGGTAGGCAAGGTTTTTTTTCACAATAACTCTCAAGGTTGGTCCGAGGTAGCCCGCGATTCTAGCGAAATTATCGGCCGATGAGAAATTCCAGTAAGGCCTTTTGAGCGTGCAAGCGATTCTCGGCTTCCTGAAAAACCACGCTTTGCGGGCCATCGATGACCTCGGCGCTGACTTCCTCGCCGCGATGGGCCGGCAGGCAGTGCATGAACAGCGCATCCGGATGGGCCGCCGCCATCACTTCGGCGTTGACTTGATAATCCCGGAATGCCACTTCGCGGTGTTTTTGTTCTTCTTCCTGACCCATGCTGGCCCAGACATCGGTGACGACCAGATCGGCACCGGCCGCGGCCAGCACCGGGCTTTCGAAAAACGCCACGCGCTGACCGGCGGCATCGACGATAGCTTGATTCGGCCGGTAATCGAACGGGCAGGCGATGCGCAGATTAAAATCGAATTGGCGGGCGGCGTTGATATAGGAATGGCACATATTGTTGCCGTCGCCGATCCAGGTCACGGTTTTGCCGGCGATGTCGCCACGCTGCTCGAAATAGGTCTGCATGTCCGCCAGCAATTGGCAGGGATGTTTCAGATCGGTCAAACCGTTGATCACCGGTACTCGCGAATATTGGGCAAACGTCGTGACGGTTTCGTGCTTGTGAGTGCGCAGCATGATGCAGTCCACCATGCTGGAGATCACGCGAGCGCTGTCTTCCAGCGGTTCGCCGCGGCCAAGCTGGGTGTCGCGCGGCGACAAGAACAGCGCGGTGCCGCCGAATTGGGCCATGCCGGCCTCGAACGAAATCCGGGTGCGGGTCGAGGATTTCTCGAAAATCATCGCCAGCACTTTGCCTTTCAGCGGTTGGTAATCCGGATCGCGGTGCTGCTTGAGGGCGATGGCTCTGTGGATCAGGGCGCGGAGCTCGGCGCTGGATAGATCCAGCAAACTGGTGAAATGTCTGGGTTGCATCGTGGATTACCTGCTGAATTCCTGAATGAGTGCCGACAAGGTCCCGGTCAGCATGGCGATTTGCGCGTCGTCGATCACGAACGGCGGCAGTAAACGAATCGTGTTGTCGGCGGTGACGTTGATCAACACCCCTTGTTCCAGCGCCTTGCCGACCAGTTCGCCGCAGGGACGATCCAATTCAACGCCGATCATCAAACCCTTGTGGCGAATCGCGACCACGTGCGAATTGCCGGCCAGAGCCTGGCTCAGCGCCGCGTGGATTTGCGCGCCCTTGGCCTCGACGCTGTCGATCAAGCCGTCGGCGGTGACGGTATTCAGTACCGCCAACGCCGCCGCGCAAGCCAGCGGATTGCCGCCGAAGGTCGAGCCATGGTTACCGGCCGTCAGTACCTCGGCCGCCCGGCCGCGCGCCAGACAGGCGCCGATCGGCACGCCGTTGCCCAAGGCTTTCGCCATCGTGCAAACGTCGGGCAGAATGGCGTTATGTTGATAGGCCAGGAAGCGGCCGGTACGGCCGACGCCGGTCTGGATCTCGTCGAGTATCATCAGCAGGTCGTGGCGGTCGCACAGTTCGCGTATCCGATTTAGATAATCGGGCGCCGGAATATTCACGCCGCCTTCGCCCTGCACCGGTTCGACCATGATGGCCACGATATTGGCGTCCGCCGCCAACTCGGCTTCGATCGCGGCCACGTCGTTATATGCGGTATGGTGGAAACCGGCCAGCAACGGCGCGAAGCCCTGTTTGATCTTGGCGTTCCCGGTCGCGCTCAGCGTGCCCATGGTCCGGCCGTGAAAGCTTTTTTCCATGGTCAGCACCACCGGTTCGTCGATGCCTTTTTGGTGGCCGAATTTGCGGGCGATCTTCAGCGCCGCTTCATTGGCTTCGGCGCCGGAGTTGCTGAAGAACACGTTATCCATGCCGCTCAACTCACACAGGCGGTCAGCCAATTGGGCTTGCAGGCCGACGCCGTAGAGGTTGGAGGTATGCAGCAAGGTTCGGCCTTGCGCGCACAGCGCGTCGGCCACCGCCGGATGGGCGTGGCCCAGGCTGCACACCGCGATACCGGCGACGGCGTCGAGATAGCGTCGGCCGTTGCTGTCCCACAACCAAGCACCTTTGCCGCGCGCGAAGGTGACGGATTGGCGAGCATAAGTCGGCATTAAATGACTGGTCATGGGCGGATTCGCTATCGTTGAGTGGAAACAGGTTTTCTTTAAAAAAAGCGCGCGATTATATTTTTTTGAGGTCTGCTATGCAATGTCTGATTTTTAGGTGGGAAATTTTCCGAGTTCGCCGGGCAAGGCCGGCGGCGTTCTGAAATTCGCCAAGCCGGCGAGGATTCTTGATGGGCGCGGTATCGACGACGTCCTGCCTAGGGCGAGGCGGTTGACGCATGCCGTTAAGCGTTTGCGCTACGGGTTAGAGTGCCGACGCGGACCGCAATCGCCGCCGGGACTGAGCAACGTGGCGGAAGTCGTTGAGCCTGAGACGGACCAGCCGCGGCAAGAACCTCGGCAGTCGCGGTTGAAGCGGATTCCAACGGCGGTGCGAGCGCTCCCAAAATGTCCGATTTATGAGGGTTGTTATAAACCTGTAACATTGATCGATTACAGTCGCTGGCATTTAGGCTCAGCGCTTGGCCGTCGAACAGACGCCAACAAGGGACTCGCTTTGAACGACAACGACTACCTGCTCGACGACAAAAAACACATCGTATCGATACGGCTGAATAATTTCGACCGGGTCGCGGTGCGCACGACGGCGGCGCGCTTGTTCGTCCGGGAATCGGAGTTGTATCGGTTCGCGGTTTACCATTTGCTGCACCGCCTGCACAAATTGCACGACGATACCTGCGTCGGTAGCGATTTGTTGCCGTTGTTCCTGGAGTTCAAGGACGAAATCAACAGCCAGTTGGGCTTGAACAAGCATCAAATGTTCAAGATCTTCAACAGCCGTACGCCCGATCCCAACAAGTTCGTGGCGATGGCCGACATCGAACTGCTGTTGTTGCCCCTGCACGCGGTCAGGCAGCGCCTCCAGCAAATGCCCGACGCGGCCGATCAGCGCCAAACCGATACCTACGCCTGGTTGTTCGCCTATTTGCGCGAGAAATACCAATTCCGCGAAAGCGAATTCCATGGCTCCCAGTTAACGTCGTTGGAACCGGACGACGGCACGGCCGACTGATCGCTCACCCCGCCGCCGCGAATTCCCGGTGCCAGGCCACGAAGTCGCCGGGCGCCAAGGGCCGGGCGAAGTGATAGCCCTGTACTTCGTGGCATTGATGGCTTCTGACGCATTCCAGCTCGTCCATGTTTTCGACGCCCTCGGCGATGGTTTCCAGGCCCAGGCTGTTGCCCAGCGCGATGATCGCCTTGACGATGGCTTCGTTAGCCGGCGTGTTTCGAATGTCGCGGATAAACGATTGGTCGATCTTGATTTTGTTGATCGGAAAGGTGCGTAGATAACTCAGGCTGGAATAGCCGGTGCCGAAATCGTCGATGGCCAGTGTCACCCCCAACGCCCGCAATTCGCCGAGGGTTTGCGCGGCGCGTTCGGCGTGGGTCATCACCGCGCCTTCGGTGAGCTCCAGTTCCAGATGCTCGGGAATCATACCGGTGTCCGCGATCAACTGCGCCACTCGGCCGGCGAAACCGGGCTGTTCGAATTGCTTCGCGGAAATGTTGACCGACATCCGCAACGCCGGCAGGCCGGCCGCGATCCAGCTCAGGTGTTGCTGGCAAGCCTGGCGCAGCACCCAGTCGCCGATGCCGTGAATCTGGCCGGTTTCCTCGGCGATGGGTATGAACTCGGCGGGCGACACCGCGCCCAGGGTCGGATGGTGCCAGCGCAGCAAGGCTTCGACGCCGACGACGCGTTGATCCTTCAGTTGAATCTGCGGCTGATAGTGCAACGAAAATTCGCCGTTGCTCAGGGCGCCGCGCAATTCCGCTTCCAGTTGCATGCGTTCGCGCAAGCCGTCGTCGAAGTTTTCCGAGTACAGCGCGTAGCGGTTGCGGCCGAGTTGCTTGGCTTGATACATCGCGGCGTCGGCTTTGCGGATCAAGCCTTCCGCCGAGCTGTCGTGCCGCGGATACAAGACGATGCCCATGCTGGCCGTGACTTGCAAGGCGTGGTCGTACACCGCCATGGGCTGGTCCAGCGCGGCGACAATATGGTCGGCAACGGTGACGGCCGCGGCCTCGCCGTCCAGATTGGGCAAGATGATGACGAATTCGTCGCCGCCCAGCCGCGACACGGTATCGCTTTGCCGAACGCACTGGGTCAGACGCTCGGCCACCGTTTGCAGCAGGCGGTCGCCGACGCTGTGGCCCAGACTGTCGTTAATGTATTTGAAGCGGTCCAGATCGACGAAAATCAGCGCCAGCATTTGTCCGCCGCGCAGCGCGCCGCGGCAGGCGTGTTCCAGTCTGTCCTTGAACAGCAGCCGGTTGGGCAGACCGGTCAGTTGATCGTAATGGGCCAGCAAGTACAAATCGCGTTGCTTGCGCTGGGTGATTTCCTCCAGCAGCGCGTGGCCGGTCGCCATGCCGGCGTAGGCGCCGTCGCGCAGAATGATGAAACCGTTGACCATGTGGCGCATCCCGGCATCGATGATGATCCGCGCCACGTCGTCGATGCCGGCGTTGATGTCGACGACGATGGGATTGGCGTCCATGATCTCGGCGATGCGCTTTTTGTGCAACAAATCGCGGGCGAACGGCCGCAGAAAGATTTCGATGATCCGGCCCCGATCCATAATCCCGACCGGCATATGATCGGCATTGACGATGGCGACCGCCGGCAAGTCTTCGTGGCGGATGAAATGATCGAGCACATCCACGCAACGGCTGTTCCAGGCGATCGGTTCGACATGGCTCAACAGGCGTTTGACGGTCGCGGTTTGGCTTGGCGTCTCGTCCAGCGCCTGATCTTGACGGTGTTTGCGGGCATCGTTGAGAGCCAGTTCGATGGAATGAATCGGAAACAGCATGGGGCAGGCTAGGGCGGCAGCGGCGACAACCCAGTTTACGAGCGCGCCGTTACGATTTTATGACGCGTGGCGGACTGGACAGGCGCCGGCGGCTTGGCTATGCTCCGCGCCTGTTGCCGCCCATGCCAGGAGTTGTCCCATGCCCATCAGTCCCGCGATGTTTCCCGAGTTGATCCACGCCGTTCAGGCCGATATCGCCGCCAACGCCGAGGCCGTCACCGAGCTGGACCAGGCGATCGGCGACGGCGACCACGTTTTCAATCTGCAACGCGGCTTGCAGACGCTGGCCGAACAGGCCGACGCTATCGCTCAATTGGAATGGCCGGCGGCCTGGCAAAAAATCGGCATGACGGTGATGGCGGCGGTCGGCGGGGCGTCCGGATCGTTGTATGCCACCTTGTTCATCGCGCTGCACAAACACAGCCAGGACAGCTCGTTGACCGGCTTCGCGGCGGCCTTCGCGGCGGCCGTCGAGGCGGTCAAGCAACGCGGCAAGGCCGATGTCGGCGAAAAAACCATGTTGGATGTTTGGGTGCCGGTGGCGCGGGCCTTGCAACAAGACGCCGAAGCCGGCAAGCCGTTGGCCGAATTGCTGGATCACCTTTGCGAAGTCGCCGCCGCCGGCGTCGAAGCCACTCGAGACATGCTGGCGACCAAGGGCAGGGCCTCGTTTTTGGGCGAACGCAGCTTGGGCCATATCGACGCCGGCGCCAAGACCGCGCAATTGATCGTCGCGGCGCTGGCCGGCGTGTTGAAAGCGGCCTAGTTTTTGGAGTCTCGAATCTCGATTCGGCGCCGTTTGGTCAACAGCCCCAGCGCAATGCGGCGGTATTGACCGGCGCGTCCCACAGTTTCAGCATTTCCTCGTCCAGCAAGGTCAGCGTCAGCGAGGCACCGGCCATATCCAGCGAGGTGGTGAAATTGCCGACCAGCGAGCGTTGCACGTTCAATCCGCGCCGGCCGCATTGCCCATGGGCCAACTCGTAAAGCAAATGCAGTTCGATTAACGGCGTGCCGCCGAAGCCGTTGACGTGCAGCAGTACGTTTTGGCCGGCGGCCGGCTGTAACTCGTCGAATAGATGTTGGGTCAATTCGGCGACGATGCGGCTGGCGTCGGTCAGTTTGACGGTTTCGCGGCCGCGCTCGCCGTGGATACCGACGCCCATCTCGATTTCGTCGGCGCCGATCGCAAAGGTCGGGTGGCCCAAGGCCGGCACCGTGCAACTGGTCAACGCGACGCCCAGCGAGGCGGTGGCGGCTACCACCCGTTCGCCGAGTGCTTTGCAGGCGGCCAGATCGTAGCCTTGCTCGGCCGCCGCGCCGACGATTTTTTCGACGAGGGTGGTGCCGGCCACGCCGCGCCGGCCGATACTGTGGGTCTTCGGCAGCGAAATATCGTCGTTGACCAGTACGCTGGCGTTGGGGATGTCCAGCATCTCGCCGGCCATTTCGAAATTCATCACGTCGCCGGCGTAGTTTTTGACGATAAACAATACCCCGGCGCCGCCGTTGACGGCTTGGGCCGCGGCCATCATTTGATCCGGCGTCGGCGAGGTGAAGACCTGGCCGGGGCAGGCGGCGTCCAGCATGCCGAAACCGACGAAGCCGCTATGTAGCGGTTCATGGCCGGAGCCGCCGCCGGAAATCAACGCCACCTTGCCCGGCTTGGCTTGTTTGCGGTAGACGAAATTGGGATTTTCGTTCAGGACCACGAGGTCGGCATGGGCCTTGGCGAAGCCGCGCAAACTGGTGGTCAGCAGCGTGTCCGGACTGTCGATGAATTTTTTCATGATCGCTCCTTGAGTTTGAATAGCTTAAGCCAGTTCGCGCAGCATGCGGGTTACGTCGCGGATGTCGGGTACGACCCAGGTTGGACCGTAGTCGGTGGCTTCCACGTCCTTTTCGCTGGAGACGCCGGTCAGAACCATCAGGCTACGAATGCCGGTGCGCACCGCGCCGAGGATGTCGGTGTCGAGCCGGTCGCCGATGGCGATGGTCTGAGCCAGCGGCGCGCCGAGCAATTCAATGGCTTGCCGGTAAATGATGGGCTCGGGCTTACCGATAATCATCGGTTGGATGCCGGTTGCCGCGGTCAGTGCCGCCAGAATCGCGCCGTTACCGTGGGTGATGCCGTGCTCGGTCGGCAGCGAGATGTCGCCGTTGGTGCCGATGAAGTGGGCGCCGGCCCGCAGGTTGAGGGTCGCGGTCGCCAGTTTGTCCCAACTGATCTCCCGGTCCATGCCGCAAACCACTAAATGGGCGTGTTGGTCGGGTCCGGTTTCGTAGAGGCCGGTTAGCGTAAAACCGAGGTCTTGCAGCGGTTTCCAGGCGCCCGGACCACCGATCACGTAGGCGCGAGTGGTTTTGGGGGCGTAGCGCTGAGACAGATAGAGCGCGGTCGCCATGCCCGAAGTCAGAATTTCGCGCTCTCGGACCTCAACGCCCATTCTTGCCAGCTTGGCAACGTATTGTTCGGCGGTCATGCTGGCGTTGTTGGTCGCCAAAATGAAGGGCAGCGCTAGATCGCGCAAGGTTCCGAAGAAGTCGGTCAGGCCGGCTTGCGGTTGGTCGCCGTGCCAGAGCACGCCGTCCATATCGATGATCAGTGCGCGAATGTCGGTAAATGCTTGCATAAAACTCTCGGTCTTTTTAATTTTTTTAAGTTGCCGGGGACTTCCGAATCGGGACGGTTCGGCCCTTTCCGCGTCGGGCGGAATGGGCGTCGGCGCGCGGTGGCAAAGAATTGCACAATCATTGCTCGCCTGTCCAGTTTAGCCGGGAACCGCGTTTTTTCTTGACTTGCCATCGATAACCTAGTTTAATGCGCGGCTCTTGACGCCCAGGTAGCTCAGTCGGTAGAGCAGAGGACTGAAAATCCTCGTGTCGACAGTTCGATTCTGTCCTTGGGCACCACGAATACCAAGGCCTTGCAGCAATGCAAGGCCTTTTTTATTTCCGGCGAATGGCTCTTTGCGCCGGATGCTGCCATTGCCAAATCACCCCAAATCCCGGATTCCGAGCGGCGTCTTTTGTCGAAGGCCGCAATACGGGTGCCCGCCCGATATGGTTTTCGGACATTATGGGTTTCCCCAGCGATCGCCTTTCCCGCGCCTGGGGAAAGGCGATCGCGGGGCGAAAAATAATCGGCGGGGCGATGGCTTCCGCGGACGACTTGAGCTAAAAGCGCTCGAGATGCGGCAACTCCTCATCCAAGCCGGATGGGTGCGGGTGGCGGGGTAGCGTTGGACCGCGTTTTGCCGACAAAGGCTGGTCATGCGGCGCCGGTTTGCCGGATATGGCGTTAAAACGACGCTGATGACCGGCCGAGTTGGCGATTTTGAAAAAGCCCATCAGCCTTTGCAACTGCTCGGCTTGATCGGTCATTTCCGCGGCGGTGGCGGCCAATTTCTCGCTGGCGGTGGCGTTTTGCTGAGTAATCCGATTCATTTGGCTCATTGCGGTATTCACTTGATTGACGCCGGCCGACTGTTCCCGCGAAGAGGTGACGATTTCCTGAACCAGATCGGAAGTCTTGGCGATGCTGGGGACGATGGCGTTCAGCAAACGGCCGGCGCGTTCGGCGGTGTTGACGCTGGTTTCCGCCAATTGGCCGATTTCCTGGGCCGCGACTTGGCAGCGTTCGGCCAATTTGCGAACCTCCGCCGCGACCACCGCGAAGCCCTTGCCGTGGTCGCCGGCCCTGGCCGCTTCGATGGCGGCATTCAAAGCCAACATATTGGTTTGATAGGCAATGTCGTCGATGATGCCGATTTTGCCGGCAATGCTTTTCATCGCTTCGACGGTCTGCTCGACCGCCGCGCCGCCCTCGATCGCTTCTTGCGAGGCTTTGGTGGCCATGCCGTCGGTGACCTTGGCATTGTCGGCGTTCTGGCTGATGCTGGTCGCCATTCGTTGAATGCTGGAATCCGTTTTTTCGACGCTGGTCGCCTGTTCCTTGGCGGCTCGCGACAGCGATTGCGAGGTGGTGCTGATTTGCCGCGACGCGTTGTCCAGCCGATTCGCGGAGGTAATGACGTCGGTAATGGTCTGCGACAGTCTGGCGATCGTGTTATTTACCGCGCCCTTGAATTCGCCGAGCTGGCCTTGGTAGCGGCCGTTGACGCTA
>NZ_JBYMAP010000140.1:0-11330 GCF_057766305.1 Methylomonas sp. BG-2
CCACGCCGTCGTCCAGCGGATAGGCTTGGGAATCCGGCAAATACGGAGAGGACAACTCGCCGTCGGCGCTCAAGGTCAGGCCGGCGAACACGCTCCAAACGCTGTCCGGATATTGCCGCCAGGCGATGCCGCCGGTCTCGCTGCTACCATAGACTTCCCACGCCGCCCGCCCGGCCCGCGCCGCCAAGCGCTCGGCGGCATCGGCCGGCAGCGGGCCACCGGAACTGAAGACGGCCGGGAATCGGCCGATCTTGGCCCAAGCAGATTCGCCGTCCAAGCGCTTCAAATGAGCCGGGCTGGCGATCCAGCAGGCGTTTTCCGGCAAGCCGGCGGCATCCAACGCGGTTTCGCTGGCGAAGCTCCGCCCGGCCGCCAACGGCCACAGCACCCGGAACAACAGGCCGTAAATGTGTTGATGGCCGACCGTGCCGGCCACCCGGCAAGCCCCGAGCAGATTGCCCCACCGCGCTTCCAGACCGGCGACTTCCCGCCACAATTGGCGTTGGCTTTTAAAAATGGGTTTAGCGGCACCGGTCGAACCGGAGGTAAACAAGGCGAGTGCCGGCGGTTGGCGATCGCTTCCGCTCGCCCAGGTCCGCCAAGCGGCCCAGGGCCGGCTGAAATCGGCGGACCCGGCCTGCCGGGCTTCCACCGCGCCGCGTGCTTGATGCCGATTTGTGTCGAAATCCGCCACCCTCAGGTCCCGCGACGGCCAGTCGCCGAGCAAACGGCAACCCGCGCTTTCCAGCAAGGCGCCGGTGTCGGGCCGATTATTCGCCGCCAGCCAGACCTGTTTGCCGGCTTGCCATAACGCGAACAACAACACCGCGAACGGATAGGCATCCTGGCAGTACAAGCCGTAACGCAGGTGGGATTCGGCGGCGAAGCGCTCGGCCCGGACCGCGACCGCCAGCCGGAAATCGCCGCGGGTAATGCATAGACCGCGGTGCCAAGCCACCGGCCGGTCGTCGTCGGCCGTCTCCAAAGCCAGCGTCACGGCTTAACCCCGCCAAGCGGCCCGGCGGCGGACGCCGTATTCGCCGACGAACAGCAGCCCCATCAACAGATAGGCGATCAAGCCGTTGTACAAGCTCCAGACCTCGAAGCTGGCGTACAACGCGGTCACCAGCGCCGCCGCGCCGTTCAGCACGAAAAAGCCGCACCACACCACGGTTACCCGGCGGGTGTACACCACGCCGGCGGCGGGCAAATCAGGGGTTTGCAAGCGGGCCAGCCGCTCGATCAGGCTGGGCGGGCGCAGCAGGCTGAGGCCGAAGATAACCAGCATCGCGGCGTTGACCGCAACCGGGTAGAAACGCAGGGTCAGCACCTGATTGCTCCAGACCGCGAATGCCGCGAAGGCCAAACCGGCCCAAGCCGCCTGCCGTATCCAGCGTTGACCGGCCAAGGCCAGGCGCAGGGCCAGCAATCCGGCCAACGCCGCCGCGATCCAGCGCGGTTCCACATAGCGAAGGCCGAAATAGACCGCCGCCGGATACAGCAGCATCAACATGCCGACCGCCGCGTTGAACCAGCGCGACATGCTACTCCTGCAACAAACGATGGACGGCCTCGACCACATCGCCGATGCTGCGGGCGGTTTTGAAATCCTCCGGCTTGACCATTTTGCCGGTGACTTCCTTCAGTCGCACGATCATGTCCACCGCGTCTATGCTGTCGAAATCCAGATCTTCGTAGAGTTTGGCTTCCGGGACGATGGCCGCCGCGTCGATTTCGAACATTTCGACCATGATGTCGCGGATCGCCGCCAAAATGTCTTCACGGGTTTGCATCATGCCGCGCTCCCGGCCGTCGCCAAAAAGCGCGCCAGCGAGGCCACCGACGCAAAGATCGCCGCGACATCCTGCTGTTCGGCGTCGATCTTGACGCCGTAGCGCTTGCGAATCGCCACGCCCAACTCCAGCGCGTCGATCGAATCCAATCCCAGGCCGCCGTCGAACAGCGCGGCTTCGCTGTCAATGTCGGCGACATCGACATCCTCCAAGGCCAGCGTGTCGATAATCAAGCGTTTTAATTCAGTTTCCATCGTGTTCATCGTTCATTCGTCGTTCGCTAAAATAATCCTGCAGGGCTTCGGTCAACCGCCGCACCGCGATCGAACGCGGTTCGATCGCCCGAAATACGCCAAGGTCGATCGGGTCGCCAACCTGCATTGTAAGCGCAAAGCGCCGCGCCGGGATGCGATACCATGGCTCGGCCTTGGTCAGCGTGCTGGGGCGGCAGCTCAATACCACCGGCGTGACCAGGCAATCGGCCTGCAAGGCCAAGGCCGCCGCGCCGCGCTGAAACCGGTAAGGCCGGCCCGGCACCGAGCGGGTGCCTTCCGGAAATACGATCAAGCAACCACCTTCACGCAGACGTTCGGTGCAGGCATCCAGCATCGCTTGCGAATCGGCGTTGCTGATGTAGCCGGCATGCAAGATCGGTCCGCGCATCGCCGGATTGCGCCACAGGCTGGCCTTGACGATGCAACTGGCGTGTCGAATTCGGCTGAGCAAAAACACCACGTCGACCAGCGTCGGGTGATTGGCGACGATCAACTGGCCGGGCCGATTCAACTTCTCCAGGCCTTCGATCCGGTAAGTCATCACACCCAGCCGGTGCATCAGTCCGATAAAGGCGTAGAAGCTCAGATGCACCGCGTATTGCGCCCGGCGTTGCTTGGCGGCCGGCGCGCCGGGCCGCAACGCCAGCACCGGCAATACCAGCCACCACAACAACATGCCGCCGATGCCGAACACCGCGAAACTCAGCGCGGTGGCGAATAACCGCCAAGCGTAATCCAAGTAGCGAATCAGCGCTTTTGCCATAACCAGCCTTGGCCGTTTTCGCCCAAACGCAGTTCGGCTCGGGAATCGGACAGGAATTCGATCAAGGCCGGCAATTGCAGCGGCTGCTCGCCGTCGCCGCGCGGCTCGACCAGCCGTTCGAAACGGCAGGCCAGCCCCGCCCCGCCGCCCGCCAAGCGCAGCGCCAAGGCCGCGCCGGGCGCCGACAACCGATAGCCGGCTACCGGATAAAATTCGGGCAGTGGTTCGTCGTAAAACACCAGCAACACTTCCGGATGGCCTTCGCCCAGCAGCCCCAAGGCTTCGATAAAGCCCGGCCCCAGTCCGCCCGCGCCGGGCGCCAAGGCCACCGTTTCCAGCCGGTGGGCGTAAACCATCGCATACAGGCCGGCGATGGCATTGTGTACCGACAAGCTGAAGCCGGCCGGCGACAAGTCCTCTCCTGCTTGCAGGGTTTGAAGCAAAGCCAGCGAATCGGCGATTTGGCCGTGGCTGGAGCTGAATACCGCCGGCAAGGCCTCGCCGGGCGCGATACAGCCTTCGATTGCTCGAAATGCGCGGCGCGCCAACGGGCTCAAGCGTCGCAGCAAACTTTTCGGAACTTGGCGCGGCGCCGAGCCATCGGCCGGGTTTAAATCCGCGTGCCAGCCGCGAATCGTGAAATCGAGTGCCATGATTTCGCTTAAACCGCTGAACGCCGGCGCCAATCCGCGTCGGCCAATCGGTACAACACGTGCCGCCGTAGCGGGCTGCTTGGCGGCAGCAGCGGGTGATCGAATTCGCGGTCGCGGCGCATGCCCAAGCGCCGCATCACCGCTTGCGAGCGAACGTTGTCCAGTGCAGTGAACGAGATGATTTCTTTTAACGCTAAACAGTCGAAGCCGAATGCCAACGCGGCGCGGGCCGCCTCGCTGGCGTAACCTTGCCGCCAATGCTGATAAGCCAAGCGCCAGCCGACTTCGACGCAAGGCGCGAAGTCGTGGCGGGTGGCGGGTTCGTGTAAACCGACATAGCCGGTGAACTCGCCAGTGTTGGCCCGTTCCACCGCCCAGAAACCCCAGCCGCGTTCGGCGATCAAGGCTTGCAAGCGCTGGGCCAAGGCGTCGCTGGCGCCCCGGTCGAGACTTTGCGGCAGGTACGCCATCACTCGGGAATCGGCGTTCAGCGCGGCGAACGCCGGCCGGTCGGCGTCCCGCCACTGCCGCAATATCAACCGGGCAGTGGCGAGGCTGTGGACTTGGGTCATCCCCGCCCTCGTTCGCTGCCGATCGGGCGTACCGTCGTCACTCTTGCTTGTCGTTGATCAAGTCGTAAGTGATGTCCGGGTTCAAGCCAATCGGCCAGTAGATGATCGCGAACGGCGGCCAGAAAATCGAAACCACCCGGAACTTGGCTCTGAGCTTGCCTTCCTTCAACACTTTGCCGTTTTTCTCCAGTTTGTACGGAATGCCGCCGCCCGGCGGCATGCCGGCCGCGGTCCAGAAATAGGGCTTGGTGGTAACTTCGCCGTCGGCTTTGATTTGCACCGGCTCCGGCCGCTTGTACAGATACAGTTGCGAGCCTTCCGGCACTTTAAAGTGACCGGTCGTCGAGCAGCCGGCCAAGAGCATCAGGGCCGCGAACCACGGGATTAATCGTTTCATGTCGTCTCCTATTGAAGTTAAGACCAGCGTTTGAAAATCAACGAGGTGTTGATGCCGCCAAACGCAAAGTTATTGCTCATCACGTATTCGCAAGTCAGCAAGCGAATACTGCCCTGAATATAGTCGAGTTCGGCGCAAGCCGGATCGACGGCATCCAAATTGGCGGTGGCATGAAACCAACCTTCGCGCATCATCATGATCGCGGCCCAGGCTTCCAGCGCGCCGCAGGCACCCAAGGTATGCCCAGTAAAACTCTTCAATGCGCTGATCGGCATCCGCCCGCCGAACACCGCGCGAGTGGCGCGGCTTTCGGCGATGTCGCCATGTTCGGTGGCGGTACCGTGGGCGCTGACGTAGCCGATCGCCTCCGGCTCCAAACCGGCGTCGCTCAGCGCCAACCGCATCGTCGTTTCCATGCTGGCGCTGTCCGGTTGGGTGACGTGCAGCCCGTCGGAATTGGTGCCGTAACCAACCACTTCCGCGTAAATGCGCGCGCCGCGCGCTTGGGCGTGCTCCAGGTCTTCCAGAATGAAGGTGCCGGCGCCTTCGCCGATCACCAAGCCGTCGCGGTCGCGGTCGAACGGGCGCGGGCTTTGCTCGGGATGGTCGTTGCGCAAACTGGTCGCGAACAAAGTATCGAACACGGCCGCCTCGGAAGCCGACAACTCGTCGGCGCCGCCGGCCACCATCACTTGCTGGCGGCCGAATTTGATCGCCTCATAGGCATAACCTATGCCTTGGCTGCCAGAGGTACAGGCGCTGGTCGTGGTGTAAACCCGGCCGTTGATCCCGAAATGCAAGCCGATATTGACCGGCGCGGTGTGCGCCATCATCCGAATATAGGAGGTCGCATTCAGGCCGTCGGTGGCGCGGTTGATCAGCATGTTGCCGAAATCGGCGATCGCATCGTAACTGCCGGCGCAACTGCCGTAGGCGATGCCGGTTTGACCGCTGTCCAGACAGGGATGAAACAACAAGCCGGCATCCTGCAACGCCCATTCGGTGGCCAGCGTCGCCATCAGCGCCACCCGCCCCATCGACCGGGTTTGCTTGCGCGAATAGTGCGCCGGCCGCTCGAACTCCACCGGCCCGGCCAAGCGAGTATTCAGTCCGTTATAAACGTCCCACTCCGGCATGGTGCGTATGCCGGTGCGGTGGGCCTGCAGATGTTCGGATATGGTCTCCCAATCGTTGCCGATCGGCGAAAGCCCGGCCATGCCGGTCACCACCACGCGTTTCAACACAGGCCTCCGTTGACCGAAATTACTTGGCGGGTGATGTAGGCCGCGTCCTTGGACAATAAAAACGCCACCGTCGCCGCGACTTCCTCGGGCCGGCCGACCCGGCGGGCCGGAATCAAACCCTTGATTTCGTCCAGCGGCAGTTGGTCTATCATGTCGGTGGCGATCAGGCCCGGCGCCACGCAATTGACGGTAATCTCGCGCTTGGCCAACTCCAGCGCCAAGGCCTTGGTGGCACCGATGATGCCGGCCTTGGCGGCGCTGTAATTGACTTGCCCGCGATTGCCCATCAGGCCGGATACCGACGACAACGTGACGATGCGGCCGGGTTTGCGGCGGCGCACCATCGGCATCACCAGCGGTTGCAAGACGTTGTAAAAAGCGTCGAGATTGGTGTGAATCACGCTGTCCCATTCCTCGCCGGTCAGGGCCGGAAACGCGTTGTCGGCGGCGATGCCGGCGTTGCAAACCACGCCGTAATAGGCGCCGTGCTGGTCGATGTCGGCGTTCAATACCGCCGCGCATTCGGCGCGGTCGGCCACGTCGAACCGCAGGATGCGGGCCTGCCGGCCCAGCCCGGCGATTTGGGCCGCAACGGCTTCGGCTTCGTAGTGCCGGCTACGGCAATGCAAAACCAAATCGTAACCCTGCCCGGCCAGGTACAGGGCAATGGCGCGGCCTATGCCCCGGCTGGAACCGGTCACTAACACGGTGTCATTCATTTAAATCGTCAGGTTGAAAAACGTTGAGGGTGGCGGAAATGTCGATATTGTCGCCGCGAATCCGGCATTCGAAAACTCCCAATTGACCTTCTTGCAGAATTTTCGCGGCTTCCACGGTCAGACGGGCGCCGACCGGCAGACCATCGACGTTGCTGTGATAGCGCCGGGTGCCCAGCAAAAAGCCCAGCCGGATCGGCTCGCCGGCCTGCCGGGCTTTCAGTCCGGCGTAAACGCCGACAGTTTGCGCCATGTATTCGATACCGGCCCAGGCCGGCACCCGCTCGGCATCGCCGAACAACCAGCCGTCGCCGCGCACCGTTAACGCGGTGGCGACCCCGGCCTCGTCGAAACGCAACAGCCGATCCAGCAGCACCATCGCGCCGGTATGCGGCAACAGCTCGGCGATCGGCGTGTCGAACCCGCTCATGCCCGCGCCGCCACAATCGAGACATTGCTGCCGCCGAACGCAAACGAATTGCTCTGGCACACCGTGACCGGCCGGCCCAGCGTTTGACCGGGCCGCAACCAGTTCAGCTGGGGCAATTCCGGATCGTCGTCGGTGCCGTTGACGTTGGGAATCAGCGCGCCGGCCGGATCGGCGCCGGTCAACAACAACCAGCAAAATCCCAGTTCCAGCGCCGCCGCCGTGCCCAATGCGTGGCCGGTCATGCCCTTGCTGGAACCGACCGGCACGCGGCTGCCGAATACCTGATGCACCGCCCGGCTTTCCATCGCGTCGTTCAATGGAGTCGCGGTACCGTGCAGATTGACGTAATCGACTTGCGCCGGCGCCAGACCAGCTTGCTCCAGCGCCCGCCGCATCGCGGCAGCGACCGCGACGCCGGACGGGTCCGGCGCGGAAAAATGGTAGCCGTCGCTGGTCGCCGCCGCGCCCAGCAGGGCCACCGGTCCCGGCTCGCGGCTCAATACAAATAGCGCGGCCGCCTCGCCCAAATTGATGCCGTCCCGCCCGGCGCCGAACGGCCGGCACAATCCCTTACTGACCGATTCCAAAGCCGCGAAACCGTTGACGGTCAAACCGCACAGGCTATCGGCGCCACCGACCAGCACCGCGTCGCACAAGTCCAGTTCCAGCAGGCGCCGGGCCGACAATATCGCCTTACCGCTGGACGAGCAGGCGGTCGACACCGTGTAACACGGCCCGCGCAACCCCCAATAGCCGGCCAGAAAATCGGCGCCGGCACCCATTTGTTGCTGCTTGTAATGGAAACCGGCCGGAAGCGCGCCGGTCGCGGCCAGCGCTTGCAAAGCCAATTCGCTGTTGCGCACGCCGGAGGTGCTGGTACCCAGCACCACGCCGATCCGGTCGGCGCCGAAGCGCGCCGCCATCGCGGATAGCGTGGTTTCCAGTTGGCGGGCGGCGGCCAACAGCATTCGATTGTTGCGGCAGCGATAGGCGGCCCACGCATCCGGCAATTCGGGCAATTCGGCCGCGACCCGGCCCAGATACAGCGGCCGGCCCGGCGTGAACTCGTCGCTGGCCCGCAAGCCGGCGCGATTCCCGCTCAGCAGGGATTGCAGGATCTCTTCGCGCTGCTGGCCCAGCGCGCACAATATCGCCGCGTCGTTAAGGTAGAGGTTCATCGGCGCGGCGCTATTTCACGGCCACCAGATTCAGCAGCGTCGGTTCCGGACGGCTCGGCAGCGGCAATCCGAACCATTCCAGCGCACCGGCATCCGGCCGGCTCCACCACAAATACGGGGTTGAAATCCGTTCGGCATCGACCCGAAAACCGGTGTCGCGAATCAAGCGCAGATATTGGTCGGCGGTCTTTTGCACCGCCATCGGATGGCGAAACAGCAAGCGTATCGGCAGCGAATGAATGAATCGCTTGCACGACTCGGCAAACAACAACTGGCCGCCGGGCTTTAACACCCGATAAAACTCGCGCATCGCTTCCGGGTGGCGGACGATGTGATGAAAGCTCTGATGGCAAAACACGATATCGAAGCCGGCATCCGGATACGGCAGCCGCTCGGCGTTACCAAGGCTGACCGTCACCGGACAAGCGCAGCGGCCGGCTTGGCCTTGGGCATCGGCCAACAGCGCGGCGTCGATTTCGACCGCGGCGATACGGCTGGGCGCGAACGCCTCGGCCAATAGCGCGAACGAGTTACCACGGCCGCAACCGACATCCAATATCGTCGGCGCCGCCGGGAATACCGGCATCAAACGCCGCAAATCGGCGATCGCCACGCGCAGCACCCGCTTGCGCCAGGTTTCGGTGTTCAAAAACCAGATGCCGAAGGCGCTTTCCTTGATCCAGTGGGTTTGGGAGACAGTCATGTGAGCAACGCGGCGGTCGGGGTCGGTTAGCAAGCGGAAAAAATAGCATCGTCGCGGTTAAAATGACCGCGCCTCATCCGAGCGGCGAGCCGGGATGAACTGAAATTTGCCGCGCGAAACGGTTAAATCGCCGGGCATTATAAGCGGATTCCGGCCGAATGCCGCACACGGCCGGTTGCGCGCCAAGTGTTCCGGCCGTTTAGATCTTCGCCAGCAACATCACCGTCGATCGGGCTTGCGCCCGATAAACGTATTCGCCCACCGCGACCGCCGCGTCGGCGCCGACGCAATCGTCCGGCGACGCCAGCGCGGTATCGATAACGCGCGCCCATTGCAACGGGGCGTTTTGGTGACTCCGCGGCAATTCGAAAGCCAGGCTTTCCCAGTAGCTGTTGAAAATGAAATAAATCAGATACGGCCGCTGCAGTTTGGCGATCAGAATCGCCAAGCCGTGCGAATCCCGTCCCCAATCGGGCTGATGCAACTTGACGCCGTGGTACTCGATATACAGCTGTTGAAAAAACAGATTCAACGTGGCTTGCGACTCCTTCCAGGTATACAGCAAGCCGCGCAACTCGATCAGCAGTTTGACGAAGCGGTGGATGTCGGGGTGTTTGTCGTGCAACGACCAATCCAACCAACTGAGCTCGTTATCCTGGCAATACGCATTGTTGTTACCCCACTGGCTGCGGCAGACTTCGTCACCCATCGTCAGCATCGGCGTGCCGGCGGAAAGCAGGGTCAAGGCCAGGAAATTCTTGATCTGGCGCTTGCGCAGCGTGTTGATGTCGGCGGCGTCGGTTGGCCCCTCGACACCGCAATTCCAGCTGAGATTGTTGTCGCAGCCGTCGCGGTTGCCTTCTCGATTGGCTTCGTTGTGCTTGTTGTTGTACGACACCAAATCGTGGAGCGTGAAGCCGTCGTGGCAGGTCACGAAATTGACGCTGGTTTCGGGTTCGCGCCGCTCGGCGGCAAAAATATCGGGACTGGCAAACAACCGGTTGGGCAATTTGGCGACGCTGCCCGGCGCGGCGCGCCAGAAATCGCGGATGTCGTCGCGAAACTGACCGTTCCACTCCTTCCAAAAATCGCCGATGAAACAGCCGACCTGGTACAAGCCGGCCGCATCCCAGGCTTCGGCAATCAATTTGCTGCCGGACAAAACCGGATCGGTTTCGATGTCCCAGAGTATCGGCGGATTCGGAAACGGCCGGCCTTCTTCGTCGCGCGACAAAATCGACGCCAAATCAAAGCGAAAGCCGTCCACGTGCATTTCGGTGACCCAATAGCGCAAACTGTCCAGGATCAGGCGCCGCACCACCGAATGGTTGGCCTTCAAGGTGTTGCCGGTGCCGGCGTAGTTGGTATATCCCCCGTTTTGGGCATCGAGGATGTAGTAGACGTCGTTGGCTAGGCCCTTGAAACAAAACATTGGGCCGCGTTGATCGCCCTCGGCGGTATGGTTGAACACCACGTCCAAAATGACTTCGATCCCGGCCCGGTGCAGGGCTTTTACCATGTCGCGAAACTCGGCGATCGCCGCCAGCGGCGCCGAATCGGAGCTGTAACCGCAATGCGGCGCGAAAAACGAGACCGGCGAATAACCCCAATAATTGCTCAGTCCCGGCGGCGCGTCTTGCGGATCGAATTGAAACACTGGCAGCAATTCGACGGCGGTGACACCCAAATCCTTTAAATACGGAATTTTCTCGATTACGCCGGCGTAGGTACCGCGCTTGTCGGCGGGAACGCCGGAGTTGGCGTGCTGGGTGAAACCGCGCACGTGCATTTCGTAGATCACGCTACCGCGAAACGGTTTGCGCAACGGCGCGTCACCTTCCCAGTTGTAACCCCGGTAATCGACGACAACGCTTTTCATCGCCGCCCCCCAATTGACGCCGGGCCGGCAGGCGGCCTGACGATCGTAATTCGCGCCGGCCGCGACCCCGCGCGCATAGGGATCGAGCAGCAGTTTTTCCGGGTCGAAACGCAGGCCGCGCTCCGGGTGGTGGGGTCCGTTCACCCGATAACCGTAGAGCTGACCGGCTTGAATGTCAGGCGCATGGATGTGCCAGTAATGAAAGGTCCGGTTGCGCGCCGGGTTCAGCGGCAGGATGCGGCTGGGCTGGTCGGCATCCGCCGTATCGAACAATAGCAAGTCGACCGAGGCGGCATTCTTGGCGTACACGCTGAAATTAGCGCCACCCGGCCGTAACGTGGAGCCTAGCGGATAGGAGCTGCCAGTGTTGATTTTGCCGTTCATGACGCAAAACTCCCGATGACGTGGGATTCCCGAACCAAGATCCCTGACCGGAAGTTTAGGAGAAATTCAGAAAACTGGACGAAGCCTAGGGTTTTGCGACTGCCTGACGCAGATCGGCCGACAACGGGAAGATGGCGTCGATGCTCAAACCAGGGCGTTGCGATAGTGGTTTTGCTTGACCTGATACATTCTCAAATCGGCAATTTCGATCAAGCGGTTGATTTCGTCGCTGTCTTCCGGAAAGTGCGCCGAGCCTATGCTTGCCGAAAACGGATAGACTTGGTTTTCGTAACAAAACGGCGCATCGATACGGGCCTGAATCCGCTGAATCACCGCATCGATG
>NZ_JBYMAP010000141.1:0-11291 GCF_057766305.1 Methylomonas sp. BG-2
CGGGCTGGCAATGGTGGCTAGCAGTGGAAATTCGTTAGTCTGTTTCATATTAGTACAGGGGTTCGCGGTAGAACATCAGAATCACGCCGATTTGGAACAACGCGAAGACCGAGATAAAGCCGGCAACGTTTTTGCCCGGCGCATCCAATTTCAACTCCAGCCAACGGCCGCAAGACAGGATCAGCGCGAACACCCCCATAAGGGTGTGACCGACCTGAATCAGGAACGCGGTTTTGGCCTCGAAGCCGACATGCGAGTGCGCCAGCAGCATCATGCCGCCGAAAGCCGACATCAGCGGGAATAAATAGGGCAGGATGCCCGGATCGGCCTTGATGCGCGCGCGGGTTTCATACATGCCCAAGATGAACACCAGGAAGGTGGCGATTCGGTGCTGCAGAATTTCGCCGTTGTTGAAGGTGCTGTCCCAAAAACCGATCGGGCCCAGCGGCCAACTTTCGGCGTCGGAACGGAAAAACAGGAATATGCCTAGCCCCATGAAGCCGACCGGCCAGTAGCGGGTCCAGCGGTGGAAGCGCTCCGAGTAGGACAGCATCGCGAAAAAGCTCATCACGGTCAGGAAAATACCGGAGATGTTATGGTTGTAATCCGACCAGGCGGTGGCGGCTTCCGATGGGACCTGGCCGACGATGGCGACCCGGCCGGCCTCGCCGGCGATCAAGGCTTCGTGGGTCGGCGACTCCCAGCGCGGTATGCGCGGGTGGAACATGTTCAACACTTCTTCCCAAGTCGCGGTCAAGTGCGGAATATCGACCGACGGCGGTTGGGAGGCCAGACTGGCGGCGGTAAACAGAATGGTCAGCAGAATCAGGGTTTCCGCTTCGATGTAGTAGGGTACCCGCGCGGTCAGCGCGTACTGGCTGCGGCTGGTGAAGTATTCCTGGACCGCGGATTTGTTCAGCCAGGCAAAGCCCAACGCCAGTCCCATCATCATGATTTTGACGGTCAGCAGGTTGCCGTAACCGGCGCCGATGAAGCCCTGAAAGGTGCGAATGTAATACCAGGCTAGTGGCGTGCCGGTAACCAGCAACAGGCCGACCGCGGCGATTCCCAGGCCGGAGAAGCGTTTCAGCAACAATGGCCAGATTTCCTCGGCGATGGCGTTTTGCTTGCGCAAGCCCCACAGAGCCAGAATTTGGAAGATGCCGCCTACCCAGGCCGCCGCCGCGATCTGATGGCTGACGGTCAAGGTCATTAGCAAACCGCGGTCTTCCAGGCGGCTGGCGCCATGGACCAGCCAAGCGGCGGCGATCACCAGCGGCACGATGATGGCGATGGCGATTTGCCAATGCCGTTTGGAACGTAAGTGGTGTTTCAGACCGAACTTGATGAATAAATACAACGCAAACGCAAATAGCGCGCGGGCCAGACCGGCGTTGAATTGCACGGTGTGGAAGAACGCCGGGAACGGCGATTTACCCAGCGTCACGGCCATGAGCCAGATTTTCAGACCGATTTTCGACAACTGGGTGATGACCACGGCTTTACTGCCGAAGTGAATCAGATTGACGGTTCTGTCCAGTAGCGCGCTGTTGTAATTGGCGCTTTCGTCCCAGGGGCGCAACACGAACAAGCCCCACAGCAAGCCGCCGATGGCGATGGAGTAGAAGGTCAGATCGACGCCGCCGATCAACGAGTCTAAATAATTGGCAATGCCTTCCATATGGTTTATTTGGGTTCTTTAACGAAAAAGCGCAGGAGGTCTTCGCTGAGATGACCGTCCGCCGCGAAAATCTTCAGTTTGATCGCATACTCGCCGGGCGCCAGGGCGGGCAAGTCGAGCAGCACCTGGCCCGGCTTGGCGCCAAGCGCGGCATTGACCGGCGTCATCACGTCGCCGGCGCTGACTAGAAACACTTCCGACAAGTCCAGCTCGACCTTCGAGTTAAACGACAATTCGACCTGGCTGGCTTGATTGACCGGCACCGGTTTCAATTTCAGCGAGTTATGGGTGACGACGGCGTGACCGAATGCAATATTGCAGGTAGCCAGCGTCAGAACCAGCAGTATCCGTTGTAACGAGCGCATAGTGATCTCCTTATTTCTTGTTTTTCAGGGCATGGCTGGCCAGGTTTTTACCCAGCGTCCAGATCGAACCGGTGACGTTGTGGGTGTCGGCGATGGTTTTTTCCATTGCGTCGACGATCCAGTCGCGGTCTTTTTGGGTCAGGTTGAGCGGCGGCAGCAGCTTGACGACATTCATGCCGTGGCCGGCGACCTGACTGAGCACCCGATGTTCCTTGAACAGCGGGATCGTGATCATCTGACAGAACAGACCTTTGTTGGCCGCTTCCAGCATCGCCCAGGCGGCTTTCAGTCCCAGGCTCTTCGGAGCGTGGAATTCGATGGCGATCATCGAGCCCTTGCCGCGCGCTTCCTTCAAGAATTCGTATTTCGGACTCATTGCATTCAGCGTGGAGATCACGTCTTCGCCAATCTTGGCACTGTTTTCCACCAGCTTTTCTTCGTGGATCACATGCAGACTGGCTAGGCCGGCGGCCATCGCCATATTGTTTTTCGAGAAGGTCGAGCCGTGGACGACGGCGCGGTCCATCCGGTTGAACACCGTGTCCATGATCTTGGCGGTCATCGCCACGCCGCCGACCGGCACGAAGCCGCCGGACAGGGCCTTGGCCATCAGAATCATGTCGGGTTTGACACCCCAATGTTCGATCGCCCAAAACTTGCCGGTACGGCCGATGCCGGTTTGGATCTCGTCGGCGACGAACAGCGTGCCGTATTTTTTACACAGGCGTTCGACTTCCGGCAGGTAGTCGTCGGACGGCAGGTTGACGCCCTTGCCTTGAATCGGCTCGACGATGAAGGCGGCAACGTCCTTGCCGCTCAGCGCTTGTTCCAGCGCGGCCAGATCGTTGAACGGTACCGCCGAGCAGTTCGGCAACAACGGGCCGAAGCCTTCCCGGAAAATTTCCTCGCCGTTCAGCGACAACGCGCCCATGGTCAGGCCGTGGTAGCCGTGTTCGCAATACACGATGCGCGGGCGCTTGGTAGTGTAGCGGGCGAATTTGATGGCGGCTTCGACCGCCTCGGTGCCGGAATTGCAGAAAAACATCTTCTCCAGGTTATCCGGGCAGGTGGCGATGATTTCCTTCGCCAGCAAACCGCTCAACAGCGACACGTCCATTTGCACCAGATTCGGCAATTCCAATGTCAGGGTTTCTTGTAGGGCCTTGACGATGGTCGGATGGTTGCGGCCCATCGCGAACACGCCGAATCCGCTCAGCAAATCCAGGTATTCGTTGCCTTCGTGGTCGTACAGGTACTGGCCGATCGCCCGCTGATATTTGCGGTCGTAACCGATGGTGCGCAGGACTCGCACCATTTGGTTGTTCAGATAATGTTCGTGCAAATCGAATTTTTCCTCGAAGTGCTGAGCAAACAGATCGGCAATGCTAAAGGACATGTAATACCTCTTAAGGATGCGCCAGCGCCGCAATCGGCGGCGCTGGCGTGGATTTTTCTAGTAAATAATGATTTCGTTTAAATGCTTGGCGGTGGTTTTCAGCGTTTTTTGGGCGGCGCCGAAATGCCGGCCGAGTTTGATTAGTCCTGGCAGCTCCCAAGGATGATTCAACAGGTGGCGCAGCAATTTGCCCATTTCGACGCGGCCCTGATCGTTGAGGGCGCTGACCACGGCGCGCGGCAGGTCCATTGCGGCAGGGTCTGCGATCGCGCGCAACACCAGGAACGGTAAATTGGCTTGGCTGGCGACTTTGGCAATCGCCCCGCTTTCCATGTCCAGCGCGACCGCGCCGGTTTCGCGGTGGATGAGTTGTTTGTCGCTGCTCAGCGCGACGATGCGCGCTTCGGTGGACAAATTGCCGCTACCCACCGCCAGCCGTTCGCTGAGCCGGTTGCGCATTTTGTGGGACCAGCGTTTGTCGGTTTCGTAACATTGCCGGTCGAAAAAAATCTGGTCGGCTACCACCAGCACGCCGGGCCGCAATTGCGGCGCCAATGCGGCCGCGCATCCCCAGCTGATCAAGCGGTCGGCGCCCTTGGCGATCAACAGGCGGGCGGCGCTGGCGGCATTGTTGGGGCCGGCGCCGGCATAGGCAACCAGGACATCGGCGCTCAATTGGCAGCATTCGCCGCGCGCCAATTTCCGGGACGTCAGCGTGGCAAGTTCTTCAGGCAGCGCAACGACGATTCCGCAGCTCACGTTACTGTTGATTCAGTTCGTTGCGGTATCTGGCCAAAGCCCACAACGGGAAGAACTTGTCGTAGCCGTGATATTTCAAATAAAACACCTTGGGAAAGCCGGGCGCGGTGAAGCAGGGGTCGTTCCAGACGCCGTCGGCTTGTTGAGTGCGCAGCAAGAAGTCGATGCCGGCCTTGACTTCCGCGCAGCGCGCTTCGCCGGCCGCGATCAGGCCCAATACCGCCCAAGCGGTTTGGAAGGCGGTGCTGAAGTGGTAGCGGCCGCGGTACTGAATGTCGTCGTGATAGCTCAAGTTGTCCTCGCCCCAGCCGCCGTCCTCGCGTTGCACGCTTTTCAGCCAAGCGGCCGCCTTGACGAACATCGGGTCGGTTTTCGGCACATCGGTTTGTTCGAGGCCCAGCAGGGTGGACCAAGTGCCGTAGATGAAGTTGGTGCCCCAGCGGCCGAACCAGGAGCCGTCGGCCTCCTGTTCGTTACGGATGTATTCGATGGTGCGTTGCAAGGCCGGACGGTATTCGTCGTGGTCCTTGGCGACGCGCGCCATCAACATGGCGCAGCGAGCACTGACGTCGACGGTCGGCGGATCGAGCAACGCACCGTGGTCGGCGAACGGGATTTCGTTCAGATAGTAATAGGTGTTGTCGACGTCGAAGGCACCGTAGCCGCCATTTTCCGATTGCATGCCGACGATCCAGCGCGTGGCGCGGTGGATGGATTCGTCCAGGTTGTCCAGGCCGGATTCGGCCATTGCAAAGCCGACGATCGCGGTATCGTCCACATCGGGGTAGTGCGGATTAGCGAATTGGAAGGCCCAGCCACCGCCCGCCAAGTCCGATTTCCGGACGCGCCAATCGCCGGGTTCGTCCGACAATTGCACGCTTTTCAGCCAGTCGTAGGCATGGGTCAGCGCGGCGGCGTTGCCGCGATTGTCGGATTCGATCAAGGCCATGCTGGCCAACGCGGTATCCCAAACCGGCGACAAGCATGGTTGGCAATAGGCGTCCTTTTCGTTGACGACCAATAATTTGTCGATGGCTTGTCGGCAGATCGCTACATTCGGGTGATCGTGCGGCATGCCGAGCAACAGCATCGCTTCGTATGCGTTGACCATTGCCGGGAAGATGCCGCCCAGGCCGTCCTCGCCGTTCAAACGCTCGGTGAACCATGCCAAGGCTTGATCTATCGCGCGTTTCCGCATGCGGTTTGGGATCAAGGGTTCGGTAACCCGGCCCAGTTTATCCAGGGCCAGAAAGCATTTGTTCAAAAAGGTGCGTTCCGGGAAATAGTGCTTCTCTTCGTTGGGGTGGACGACGAACAGTTCCAGAATATCGACCTTACGCGGATTTTTGGCCTTGGCTTTCAGCGTGCACAGGATGAACAAAGGCACCATCACGGTCCGAGACCAATAAGAAACCTTGTCCAAATGGAAAGGAAACCATTTGGGCAATAGCATGATTTCGACCGGGATGTGGGGTACGCCGCGCCAGGGCAGTTGTTCGAACATGGCCAGCGCGATCCGGGTAAACACATTGGCGCGCGCCGCGCCGCCTTGGGCCAGGATCCAGGTCCGCAGCTTGACCATGTGGGGGGCGTCGATGGCGTCGCCAGCCATCTTCAGCGCGTAGTAGACCTTGACGCTGCAGCTAATGTCGCCGGGGCCGCCCGTGAACAGCGGATAACTGCCGTCCGGATTTTGCCGTCCGCGCAGGTAAACGGCGATCTTGGCTTGCAGTTCCTCATTAATCTCGTCCAGATAATGCATCATCATGATGTATTCGGACGGAATGGTGCAGTCGGCTTCGAGTTCGAACACCCAATAGCCGGCCGGATTTTGCAGGCTGAGCAATCGGGTTTGGGCGCGCTCGATGGCGATATTCAGCGCACTCAGCGTGTTGGATGTCGCCGGGCTGCTGGGTGAAAAGTCGTGGTTGCTCTCAACGGGGGCTTCAGTAAACATGGCGATTCCTTATTGTCCGGAGTGAGATACGGGTAAATATTGCCAGTCCGGGGTTTTCAGGCCTCGGCTGGACAGATTGAATAAAAGCGACAAAAGCCAGTTGCTGCGAGCAGTCAATTTGCTGGCGATAATCGTGGCCTTGACGCTGTTGCGGCTGATCTTGACCTGGCTCGAATCGTTGAAACTCAGGTTTTGCTTGATTTTTTTCAAGGTCAGTACCGCCATGCCCAGCGCCCACAGGCAAAAATTGCGGATGCCGGTTTCGTGGCTGGGCAAAAGTTGGGTGTAAGTCAGCGCGTTTTGCAGATGGCCATGGGCAATGTCGATCAAATGTTCCAGGCCTTTCCGAAAGCGTTGGTCGTTGGTGGTCGGCGTCAGATCGGTCAGGTTGAAGCCGGTCTCGTCGAAAATATCTTGCGGCAGCCAGCACACGCCGCGTTTGGCGTCGTCCCAAATGTCCTTGAGAATGTTGGTCATTTGCAGACCTTGGCCGAACGAAACCGACAGTTTCAACAGTTCGTCCCGATGGGCGGCGATTTCCGGCGAATAGTGGCAGAACAGTTTTGCCAACATCTCGCCGACGCAGCCGGCGACGTAGTAACAATAGTCGTCCATGTCCTTCATCGTTTTCAGGCCCGCGTGCAAATCCAGTGCTTGGTAGATCGGCATGCCGTTGGCCATGGTTTGCACGCATTCGGCCAGGGCTTGAATTTGCGCGGGGTCGAGACTATGGGTGATGGCAATAACCTTGGGTATCACCCTGATCAAACTGTGCTCGGCCGGAATAGTTTGTTCGGACAGCAAGGGCGCCAGTTCGGCGGCAAACGCGTCGGCGCGCGCGCCGGTCTTGACGACTTCGATGAAGTCGCGACAGAAATGTTTTTTCTGTTCGGCGTTCAGAGATACTTCGTCTTCGATGGTGTCGACAATTCGGCAGAGCAGGTAAGCATTGGCCACGGCCGTGTACAGCGCGCCGGGTAATTGCGGAATGGTCAAGGCGAAAGTGCGCGACACGCCTTCAAGTAAAACGGCTTGAAACTCGCTGTCCGGGAGCCGGTTGAGTTCGGCTATGTCAGTGATTGGCGATCGAGATCCTTTCATGGTTTTGGGGTCTATTGAAGATGCGTCAATGATAGTCGGTTTGTTGGCGATTTGCAAAGCAGTGTTGTTTTAGGGCAAATTCTCGGTTGCATGGATTAAGAAAGATAAAAGGGTGGCTTAGGTAAGTCAACTAAACATATGATTTACATTGGCTTGGTCCTGTGCGGGCAAGTCGGGTTTATAGCGATGAGGCTCTTCGATTCGACCGGTTTGCCGTGAGCTAATTGCCGGTGTTGTTGCTTTTTCTTCATTCCCACTGGAGAGAATTCGGAAAAAGTAGTATTCTAGCGACATCTGCTTGTATCGCCGCACTGTATTTCATTAGTAACTCTCAGGTTTTATAAGGCTTCGGCGGCATACGGAAGGTTGGCTCGGACTGTTGTTTTTTTTTAACAACAATCCGATGTCGGTGTCTTGATAGTTTTTGGAGAAAACGCTGTGAGTGTTCCTTTACGTCAGCAATGGGCTGTAGGTAGTTATCTGGTTAAGCAAAAACTCAAGGGTGTGAAAAAATACCCGCTGGTGTTGATGCTGGAGCCGTTGTTTAGATGCAACTTGGCTTGCGCCGGTTGCGGCAAAATCGATTACCCGGACGATATCCTCGATAAGCGCTTGTCGGTGCAAGAATGTCTGGATGCCGTGGACGAATGCGGTGCGCCGATGGTGTCGATTCCCGGCGGCGAACCGTTGATACATAAGGAAATGCCGCAAATCGTCGAAGGCATCGTCGCCAGAAAGAAATTCGTCTATCTTTGCACCAACGCCTTGTTGTTGCGAAAGCGCATCAACGATTACAAGCCTTCGCCGTATCTGACTTTTTCAGTGCACCTGGATGGCCTGAAACATCGCCACGATGCCTCTGTTTGCCAGGACGGCGTGTTCGACATTGCCATCGAGGCCATCAAGCTGGCCTTGGGCAAGGGCTTTCGGGTCACGATCAATTGCACCTTATTCCAGGGTGAAACCCCGGAAGAAGTTGCCGAGTTCCTGGATTATGCGATGGAACTGGGCGTCGAAGGCGTGACGATCGCGCCGGGTTTCAGTTACGAACGGGCGCCGCGCCAGGATGTGTTCATCCGCGGCGTGGATACCAAGAATCTGTTCCGGGGCATTTTCAAGCTGGGCAAAAAACGCAAATGGAAGCTGAATCACTCGGCGCTCTATCTGGATTATCTGGCCGGTAATCAAAGTTACGATTGTACGCCGTGGGGTAACCCGACCCGTAACGTGTTTGGTTGGCAGAAGCCTTGTTATTTGTTGGCTGACGAAGGCAATGCCGCGTCCTTTAAAGAGCTGTTGGATGATACGCCCTGGGATAAATACGGTACCGTAAAGAACCCGAAATGCGCGAACTGCATGGCTCATTGCGGCTACGAGGCAACCGCGGTTGAGGATATGTTGGCGAATCCGTTGAAAGGGCTGTGGGTGTCGTTGCGCGGGCCGAAAACGTCCGGAGATATGGTTGCCGAGACGCAACCCAACTACACCGGCGGTAGAAAAACTTCGATTTCCGAAATTCCCGTGAAAATCGAGTCCTAAGATAAATCACGGATAACGTAACTTGAATTAGCGCTGTAAGGCGAACAGTTTGGATGGCAAGGCAATGATGTTGAGAAAGTTCTTATTGAGTATTGGTTTTCTGACACTGCTATGTGGTTCTTCGGCGACCATTGCCGGCGAAGCGACGGCGAGACAGGTGGTCGAGAGCTTTCAGAACGAGCTGTTGGACGTGATGAAGCAAGGTAAAGCGCTTGGCTTTCAGGGGCGATACGAGAAACTCGATCTTGCCGTCAAGAAAAGCCATGACTTGCCGAAAATTGCCCGTATCGTCGTCGGCAAACAGTGGGAGGAATTGGCGCCGGAGCAGCAGTCCAGGCTGGAGGAAGTATTCAGCAAATTAAGCGTGTCGGCTTACGCGCATAATTTCAAGGATTATTCCGGTGAATCGTTTGTATTTGCGTCCGAGGAGGAAACCGGGCGAGGTGGCGTGGTTATTCATACCAACTTATTGATTCCAGGCGAGAAAGACGTCAAGTTCGATTACATGATGAAGAAAAAAGACGATGGTTGGCAGATTATCAATATAATAGCCGACGGTGTTAGCGATTTGGCACTGAAACGTTCGGACTATACTAGTGTGCTGAGTCGGGAAGGTTTCGACGCCTTGATCGCTAAAATTAACGAAAAAATCGAAAGTTACGCGAAACAATAAGTCTGTTTTAGGAATTTCTGTAATGTTTAACCCCAGTTTTCAAGCGAAAAGTCAGGCCTCCCTGCTTTGGGCGCTATTGGTTTCCGGCGCGCTGGCCGGCGGTGGTTGCGCCACGACTGAGTCGCGCACCGATCAAGCGTCCGCTAAGAGCAATGATCCGATGAGTTCCTCTAACTCCGTCGATCCTTACGAGGGATTTAATCGTTCGATGTATGGTTTTAACATGGGGTTGGACAAATATCTGCTCAAGCCGGTCGCGGACGGTTACAAATTCGTCACGCCGGATTTCATGGAGACCGGCGTCAGTAACTTTTTCAATAATCTCAAAGGTATTAACGTCGTATTGAACGATGTTTTGCAAGGTAAGTTCGAGCAAAGCGCGTCGGATACCGGCCGATTTCTAGCCAATACCACGTTCGGCGTCGCGGGCTTATTCGACGTCGCCAGTGATTTGGGTTTGCAAAATAACGTCGAGGACTTTGGTCAAACCTTGGCGGTTTGGGGTGTCGATCAAGGCGCTTATTTGGTGCTGCCTGTGCTGGGGCCCACCACGGTTCGCGATGGCGGGGCGGTCATCATCGATAAAGCCGCCAATCCAGGTACTTACGTTCCTGGCAGCGGCATCGTCGAAGGGATTAACGACCGTGCCAATGCCGAAGGCGCGCTGAATTTCATCGACGAAGCGGCGCTCGACCCTTATGTGTTCACCCGCGAGTCATTCCTGCAGTACCGGAAAAACCTGATCAACGACGGCAAAGCCGATACCAGTAGCTACGATTTGGATGTCGATGCGGCGCTTGAAGAGACTTCGGGTTCGGGAGTCGAAAAAAAAAACAGTCAGGGAAAGCCGGCGCCCGCCGACAGTAGCAGGATCGACCAGCCGGTAGTCGAGCCGGCTGCGGCTAGCGCCGCTACGGTGGTCGCGAGTCCGGCCTTTGAGAATATGCTCAAATCCTTTGAGGAGGCCTCGGTTAAAATGGATAAAATCAGTAAAAAAAAAGCCAAGTACAAGCGTTAGTCTGAGTTAATCCGCTGTTTGTAAGCAACAAAAAAGGCCGGTAGAACCGGCCTTTTTTGTTGGGAAGCGCGCCGAATTAATAGTGCAGCAAGGAATGGATTTCATATCCCTGTAAATTATCTCGGCCCTTCAGAAAGTCCAATTCGACGACGAAGGCGCAAGCCACGACGCTGGCGCCGAGTTTTTCGATCAATTCGCAACTTGCCTTCGCCGTGCCGCCGGTTGCCAACAAGTCGTCTATCAGCAGCACTTTATCGTTGCTATCGACGGCATCAATATGCATCTCAAGTTCCGCCGAGCCGTATTCCAGGTCGTAAGACACGCTCTGTACGTCGTAGGGCAATTTGCCGGGCTTTCTGAGTGGGACGAACGGAATGCCCAGCTCCCAGGCAACCAGAGAGCCGAAAATAAAACCGCGCGCTTCCATGCCGGCCACCGCGGTGATGTCTCGACCAAGAAATGGGTGCAGTAATTGATGTACCGCCAGCCGTAACGTGGCCGGATCCTTGACCAGCGGCGTGATGTCTTTAAAGATAATGCCGGGTTTGGGGAAATCGGGAATATCGCGGATTTTATTTCTGAGTCTGTTCATTCAAATCACCGCTCAAGCGCAAAAATGCTCGATACTGGCCAACAAACCCTTGGCGTCTAAACCGCACAAGCTCAGCAGTTCGTCGCGGGCGCCCTGCTCGACAAAGCGGTCGGGCAGGCCCAGGGTCAGGACCGGCATCAGTATCCGCTGCGCTTGCAGGAATTCCAGCACCGCGCTGCCGGCGCCGCCGGCGATGACGTTTTCCTCGAT
>NZ_JBYMAP010000142.1:0-11230 GCF_057766305.1 Methylomonas sp. BG-2
TTTCTCGACCGCTATTGCGCCGATTTGGGCTTGGCGACGCCGCCCTGCTTGCCGACGATGACTTTCGAGCTGGATCGCCACGGCGTGGCGCGCGAGCTGTCGTTGCCGATCGGCGAGGACGAATTTCGTTCGGAGATCGTGTCCAGTTTTCGAGTCAAGCAAGGTGTTTTGCACAATCCGGCCAGCGACCGGCGTACCACCAAAGGCTCGTTTCATATCGCCGAGGGCGGCCTGCCGGTGCCGGGCGACAAAAAGCAGGTCCCAAAATTGACCTTCGCGTTGATGTTGGCGGAAGCGCTGAATCCGCCGGCCGATATGCTGACGCTGCCGTTCACCGCCAAACAGGCCAGACCGGCGCGGATGTTCGCATCGCTGCTGTTGCGACCGGTCGTGTGTCCGGAGATTCCCGGCGTGTCGGCTGAAAAAACGATGGAGATCCGCTTCTTCGCGCCGGGCAATCTGGTCAGCAATCTGGATTTCGTCGAAAGCATCTTCGGCAATGGCGGTAACCCGGCCTTGCCCGAGTGCGATGCCGGGCTGGACGTCGAGCATTGGAGCGGCCATAGCGGTTGCGTGATTTTGGCGCCGCATCTGGCCAAACTGACCAAGCAGCAAGTCGGCTTACCGCATTGGGACGCGGCGACCGACCGGCAGCGCGCCGACGGTATGTGCTGGCAAAGCCCCGATGAGCTCTACAACGACGGCCAGGCCTTCAAATTGACCGCCCGCGACCGTTCCGGCGTCATCGTCACCTTGCTGGCCGACAATTATTACGGTTATTGCAAAAAGGAAGTCAAAACCCAGATCAGCTACGCCGCCAACCTCTACGGTCTGGCCGAAGAGGAACACGCCGGCGGCGCGTTGGCGTTTCGCCGCTTCAACCACGGCGACGAGTTCGGCATCGGCAGCCTGACGCGCGAGCCGGGCTACGACTTCGACGACATGGCTTACCGCTACGGCGCGATCATGGACATTCAATCGGAGGGCTACGCGCTGGACCGGCGCTACCCGGATATCGTCTACGTGCCGCAGGATCTGCGGATGAACTTGAGTACCCAGAAAATCAGCTGGGTGCGCAACGGCCAAAGCCACGGCATCCGCCTGCAGCCCGGCAAGATTTACATCCAGCCCAACGGCTACAAGATCGAGATGTGCAAACATCCCGGCGCGCCGTCCTGGCGCTTGGTCGGCACCGTCGCCGAAGGCACTTTCTGCCACAAACCCTGTACCGTGTCGGGCGGCGGCAAGTCAGAAATCTCCAAATCCATCGAAGACGCGGTGATTTACGGTCCGTTGTTCGTCGACGACTTGCAGAACGATTTGGATCGGGTTCAGGCGATCTTCGACAAGGATTACCGAAGCGGACGTTTTCTACCCGGCCACGAGCACGAAGATCGCGATCCGGCTCGGCCGATTCTGAGCGACGAACGCAGTCTGGGTTCGGTCATCAAATTGCTGACCCCGTCGCCTTATTACACGCCGGAGTTCAACGCCTGGCTGAAGTCGATTCCGCCCAGTATTTTCGCGCTGGTGTTCTTGATCAAGCGGTTTTACCGTAGCGAGTGGGAAGGCCGCTGGCGCGACCATTTATCGGTGGACGTGATCGACGGCGCGCCGGGCCACGAATTGAAACTGGATCAACGCAAGATCGTGGCGACCTATTTGCGGGTCGGCTTCGATCAGGAAGGCGGCTGGCGCACCTTTAAGGTCCGGCAGGATTACATCGCCGCCGAGAAAGTGCAGATGGAAGACGACATCACCGCATCGGTAGTCGTGCCCGCC
The DNA here is from genome assembly GCF_057766305.1 of Methylomonas sp. BG-2. Classification (NCBI taxonomy): domain Bacteria; kingdom Pseudomonadati; phylum Pseudomonadota; class Gammaproteobacteria; order Methylococcales; family Methylococcaceae; genus Methylomonas; species Methylomonas sp. BG-2. The sequence continues at coordinate 1,783 of NZ_JBYMAP010000142.1, forward strand.
AGCCGGATCAAGGCCTGGCTGCCGCAGACCGACTATCCGCATAGCGTCAAACTGGTCAGCAATTGCGAATACCGGTTGTTTCAACGGCCCGACGACGCGATCATTCCCGGCTACGACAAGCAAACCGAAGCCAATATGGCCGCGCCGGGCAATTTCATCGCCAACTTCGAGCCGCTCGATCACGCCAAGTTGGCCGGGGTGGTCGAGGACGTGATGACGTTCTCGCGCTTCACGCCGGCCATGCAAACCCTGTTGACTCAAGCCTACCGCGACGGCGCCGGTTTCGTCGTGTCGTCGGCGCATCCGCGCTTGGTGGACGGCAAGCCGTCCAAGAACCCGCGCTATCTGGAAACCCGCGCCGACATCGTCAAGCCGATCCGTAAATACGTTGCCGAAATCGGCGCCCGTCTGCATCGCAAGATTCCGTTGTCCGAGCCGTTGTGCCATCCGGTTGACGCGGTGCTGACCGGGCGGCGTAACAATCCGCCGGAACCCGGTATTCGCCCGCTGGCGGTTTACAACCCGATTCACTATCAGGAGCTGCCCGAACTGTTCATGGATTTCATCTGTTCGTTGACCGGCAAGTCGCCGTCCACGACCGGTGCCGGTAGCGAAGGCGCGCTGACCAAGGGACCGTTTAACGCCTTGCGTCCGACCGCCGATCTGAACAATGCCTTGGTATCGTTCATCCTGACCGGCTATCCGGGTTTTTCCAGCTCCGCCGGTTTTATCGGGCCGGATACCCGGGTCGATCACGACATCAGCCTGTTGATTCCGGAAATCTGGGCGCGTTTGCCGCCGGGCGAGCGCCAGCCGGACTATTTAATCCAGCACGGCTATCTGGAAGCGGTGAGGGACTTCGAGTACCAGGGGCGCAAGGTGCTGGCCAGCCGCTTGGGGTACCGGATTACCAGCCATTTCGTGCATGGTTTGATGGGCAAGATTTTCGATAATCCCTACGCGGTGTTTACCGACGAGATTTTGCAACCCGAACGGCAAAGCCTGGCGGTGTTTGTCGATGGGGTTGACAATATCGTCGAGACTCAGCAACGGGTGGCCCGCCAATATTTCGAGGACGGCAGTATCGAGGATGCTTGCCCGCCGCTATCGGCCTTGTTGCATATCATGGCCGACGGTCATTACCAGGGCATGGACGCCAATCATCCGCGAATCCGGGCCATGTTCAGCCGCGAAACCCTGTTGGCTTCGGCATGGTACCGGGAGCGGTTGGCTATTAAACAACAGCGCGACATTGCGCTGTGGCAAGGCCATGTCGATTATCTGCAAGCCTTTTTAAACGCCAGCGGGCACGAGGCGCCGGCGGCGGCATTGAATTTGGCCGAACGCTTGCGGCGGGCAAAGGCTCGATTGCTGGCGGTGTCGGCGCCGGATTATCCGCAAACGCTGGTCGGCACGCTGGGCGCCGATCCGCTTGGACCTTACGCCGCCGGATCGGCTTGAGGTCCGCCGGATTCCAAGTATGCGCGCAGTTCGGCCAAGCCAAGCGGCGCGCTGAAGTAAAAGCCTTGGGCCAGATCGCAACCTAGCGCGCCGAGGATGGCGGATTGCCGCTCGTTTTCGACGCCCTCGGCAACCACCCGCAAATGGATGCCGTGCGCCAAACCGACGATGGAGCGCACGATGCAGGGGGCGCCGGTTTCCGCGCTCAGGTCGCGGATGAAGGATGGGTCGATTTTCAGCATGTCGACCGGCAGCTTATGTAAATGAGTCAGTGATGAGAAACCGGTGCCGAAGTCGTCGATACTCAGGCGGATGCCGCGACTGTGCATCGCCCGCATTTGCCGCATCGCGGCGTCCGGATTATCCAGCAACATGCTTTCGGTGATTTCGAATTCCAGCCGGCTGGCCGGAAAACCGGTTTCCGCCAGAATGGCGTCCACCTGATTCATCAGATCGGGCTGTTTGAATTGGCGGGGCGACAGATTGATTGCCAGTCTCAAGCCGGCCGCGGCCGGCAAGGTCAAACAGGCGGTGCAGGCGCTGCGCAATACCCAAGCGCCGATCTCGACGATCAGGCCGGTGTCGTCCGCGATGGGAATGAATTCGTGCGGATGAACCGCGCCGATGTCCGGTTGCCAGCGCAACAATACTTCGATTCCGACCGGCGCGCCGCCGGGCAGCGCCACCTGGGGTTGGTAGCGCAACTCGAATTCGCCGCGCGCCAACGCCTGGTGCAAATGCCGCTCCAGCGTCAGGCGCCGCAAGGATAGTGCGTTGGCCGAGGCGTCGTAGAATTCAAATTTGTTGCGGCCGCGTTGTTTGGCCAGATAGAGGGCATCGTCGGCGTGTTTGATTAAGGTCTCGCTATTTTCGCCGTCGGCCGGATAGATGCCTATGCCCAGGCTGGCACCGATAAAAAGTTGGTGGTCGTCGATAAAGAAGGCTTGGTTGATTTGCTCGATCACCCGCTTGGCGATTTCGCCGGCATCGGCGGCGGTGCGCAGATGCAGGCCGATGATCGCGAATTCGTCGCCGCCCAGGCGGGCGACGGTTTCGTGTTCGCGCAGGCAGGCCGTGACGCGCTTGCCGACTTCGATCAACAGTTTGTCGCCGACCAGATGCCCCAGCGTGTCGTTGATATTCTTGAATCGGTCCAAATCCATGTAGAGCAACGCGAACTCGGTGCGGTGCCGGCGCGCCTGACTGACGGATTGCGCCAGCCGCTCGTTGAACAGCGCGCGGTTCGGTAGGTCGGTCAGCGGATCGAAATAGGCCAGATGTTTGATGATTTCTTCCGAATCCTTGCGGTCGCTAATGTCGTGGATGATCGAAACGAAATGGCTGATGGCGTTATTGTCATCCAAAATCGGCGTGATCGACTCCAGACACCAGAATAAGTCGCCGTTTTTCTTGCGGTTCAGGAATTCGCCGTGCCAGTCCTGGCCGGCATTCAGGGTTTGCCACAACTCGTCGTAGATTTCGTTGGCGGTCAGATCGGATTTCAGCAGGTTGGCTTTGTGGCCGATCACTTCCTGCTCGCTAAATCCGGTGATCCGATAAAACGCCGGATTGCAGTATTCGACCTTGGCCTCGTGATCGGTGATGATGACCATGCTGGAACTGTATTGCATCGCCAAGGATAGTTTGCGCAGCTCGCGTTCGGTCTTGCGGTGATTTTCGATTTCCTTGGCCAGCGCGGCGTTGGCGGCCATCAGTTGGCTCTGGCTGGGTATCGCCAGAATTTTCGGGATCAGCGGCCAGATCAATACCGCCGTGGTCAACGAAGCCCCGGCGGTAGCCAGTTTGACCAGCCCCGACGTCCAGTAATCCGGCACCCAAACGTTCCAGATACTCAGCAAATGGGTGGTGCCGCATAAAAAGATAAACAAGCCGAACAGCCAATATATCCAGCCGAATTGGATGTCTTGACGGCGCTTTAACACATACACCATTGCGAACGGAATGGAGTAGTAAGACAGCACGATCAGAGCGTCGGACACCGCGTGCAACAACAACAGGTCGGCCTGCCACAAATAGCATTGGCCGTGCGGCATGTAAGCCTGCATGTCGAATAAATGAGGCTGTGTTTGGTTCATGGCGCTCCCGATAGCAACGCTCCGGCACCGGCGGCCGGACCCGAGATGGCATCGCTCCCGAAGCCGGGATGACGCGCGAGCTTAGCGCAAAATCCCTTGCATCAAAACAATATTGTAGCAGCGGGTGTCCCGGGCCGGCGTTGGCCGGCCGGTGACGCCGTGTCTGGATTTTGGCTCCGCGCCGCGCTTTGTCGATCAAGCGGGATCGCGGCGGGCGGGTGCTTAATGTTGAGACTTGCGCTTGCCCTTGGTTTTGGTTTTCGGAAATTCCTGAGCGATCAACGAACGAGCCAGTTTACGCAGTCCATTCGACGAGACTTCCAGGCCGAGCGGCGAGCCGATCGATTCCAGTTCGTACATCAGGTCGGTCGCGGCGACCAGCGTCACGTAGCGCAGGTTTTCGCCACCCGGCAGTTGCGTGGAGGCCAGGCGTAGTAGCGGTGCCAGTTTATCCCAGGAACTATTGAAGAATTTCCGCACCGGGTCGTTCTCGGCCACATATTCGCCGGTCAGGCCTTGTTCGAACGCGCCGCCGGCCTTTTCCAGCACCTCGCGCATCGTGGCTTTGGCCGATTCGTCGGCGGCGGTCAGTTTGGTGCGCTCGATGGCCTGTTCGACCGACGCCTGCCAGTTTTGCCAGAGTTGCCGCCATTGCGCCAACTCGGCTTCGGTCAGTACCGGCGACGGTTTGACGCCATCGCTTTTCCGATCGTTGGCCGTGTAGCCGACGCCGAGCAACAGGCCCTTGGCATCGGCCTTGGCTTGGTTGAAGCGCAGGCTGTTGACCGCGTCGTGCCAGTCTTCGCCGTGCTCGGCCGAGATAAACGGCAGCAGCGATTTGGCAATGTCCGGCCGAGCCCTATTTAGGTCGATTTTCAGCGAGGCCAGCTTCGGTTCGGCGGCTTTTTTAATCAGCGACAACAATTGGTCGATGTTCAGCGCTTGGCCGTTGCGGTCGTAGGCTTGGGTGCGGGTGACCGGAAACGACAGCACATTGCCGGTCGAATCCAGCGTCGGCTGTTGAAAGGTTTGCAAAATCCCCGACCATTCGACGATGGTCATGCACTTGTTGCCGAGGGCGGTGCCGATCTTGGCCTGAACGTGGTTTTCGATTTTGACCAGGCCGTCCTCGCCGCCGATTTGCGGCTGGGACAAGTCCAGGAAACTGCATTGCTTGCCGTCTTTCCAGACCCGCGCGGTTTCGCCGGCGCCGGTGTAAAGCTGGTTGACCAGCACGCTTCTGATCAGACCGTATTCCATCGGCACCGGCACGTTGATCTCGCGGGCCACGGCGGCTTGCGCGGTCAGCAGCAGGCCGCCGGTGAATAACAGGGTACGCAGGGTTGACATGATTTACTCCGTAACGTTGTCTTGCGCGGTTGGGTTGAGTTCGGAAATGCCCCGGTAGGCCGACGAAATCGGATAACGCCGATCGCGGCCGAAGGCGCGGGGGGTAATGCGGATGCCGGGCGGCGATTGCCGGCGCTTGTATTCGTTGCGATCGACCAGCGAGATCGCGCGTTCGACCGCCGCGCGCGGATAACCCAGCTCGACGATGTCGGCTGCCGATTGATCCTGCTCGATGTAGAGAGCCAGGATGGGGTCGAGTACCGAATACGGCGGCAGCGAGTCCTCGTCTTTCTGGTCCGGCGCCAGTTCCGCCGACGGCGGCCGGCTAATCACCCGTTCCGGAATTACCGGTCCCAGCGTGTTGCGGTATTCGGCCAGTTGGTAAACCAGTAATTTCGAGACATCCTTGAGCGGGGCGAAGCCGCCGGCCATGTCGCCGTAGAGCGTGGCATAGCCTACGCTCATTTCGCTTTTATTGCCGGTGGTCAACAGCAGTTTGCCTTGTTTGTTGGACAACGCCATCAGCAAAACGCCCCGGCAGCGGGCCTGGATGTTTTCCTCGGTGGTGTCGGTTTTGGAACCGGCGAACAGCGGTGCCAGCATCGCGTTGAACGCGGAGACGGCCGGTTCGATCGGCACGATGTGGTGCCGGACGCCGAGCGCCTTGGCTTCCAGCTCGGCATCTTCGTTACTGATGTCTTGGGTATAGCGCGACGGCATCAATACGCACTCGACCCTATCCGCGCCCAGCGCGTCCACGGCCAAGGCCAGGACCAGCGCCGAATCGATGCCGCCCGACAGGCCCAGGATCGCGCCGTGAAAGCCGTTCTTGCGCACGTAATCCCGGATGCCGAGCACCAGCGCCTTGTATTCGCTGACCACCGGTTGGTAGAGCGCGACGATGCCGGTTGGGGTTGGACGGGGTCCGTTAAATTCGACGATGCCGAGTTGTTCCTCGAATTCGGCGGCGCGATAGACAATCTCGCCGTCGCGATCGGCGACGAAGGAGGCGCCGTCGAAGATCAATTCGTCCTGGCCGCCGATTTGATTGACGTAGACCAACGGGATGCCCACCGCGCGAACTTGGCCGCAAATGATGGTTTCGCGTTGCTGCATCTTGCCGGCGTGGAACGGCGAGGCGTTCAGCGTCAGGATGATGTCGGCGCCCGCGTCGCGGTTGGCGGCGATGATGCCGTCGCGCCAGATGTCCTCGCAAATGGTCAGCGCCAGTTTCGTGGCCCGGACTTCGAAAAGACAGGTTTGTTGACCCGCCTTGAAATAGCGTTGCTCGTCGAACACGCCGTAGTTGGGCAGGGCGATTTTGTGGTACTCGGCGACAATCGCGCCGTCCCGCACCGCGGCGGCGGCATTGTAAAGCGCTCCGCCTTGCCGGCTTGGATAGCCGATCACGGCGGTAATGCCTTGGATGTCGCGCAGTAGGCGGGCCAGGCCGCGTTCGGTTTGGGCCAAAAAGTCGCCGCGCAGCAGCAAGTCCTCCGGCGGGTAGCCGGTTACGCACAGCTCGGGAAAAACGATGACATCGGCGCGTTGTTGTTTGGCTTGCTCGACGGCGGACAGGATTTTTTCAACGTTGCCGGGAATGTCGGCGACCGTGAAATTCAGTTGGGCCAGGGCTATGGTTAAAGTCATTGATTACCGGGCAATACAGCCGCGCATTGCCGCGCCGATGTCCGACGGGGAACTGACCATCGTCACGCCGGCCGCCCGCATCGCGGCAATTTTGCCGGCGGCCGTGCCGGCGCCGCCGGTGACGATGGCGCCGGCGTGGCCCATGCGTTTGCCGGGCGGCGCGGTCTGGCCGGCGATGTAGCCGACCACGGGTTTGCTGACATGGGCTTTGATGAAGTCGGCCGCTTGTTCTTCATCGCTGCCGCCGATCTCGCCGACCATGACGATGCCCTCGGTTTGCGGGTCGTCCTGAAAACGGCGCAATACGTCGATGAAGTTCATGCCGTGGATCGGGTCGCCGCCAATGCCGACGCAGGTACTTTGGCCCAGGCCTTCGCGGGTGGTTTGGTGGACGGCTTCGTAGGTCAGCGTGCCGGAACGGGAGACGATGCCGATCTTTCCGGGTTGATGAATATGGCCGGGCATGATGCCGATCTTGCATTGGCCGGGCGTGATCACGCCGGGGCAGTTCGGGCCGACCAGCAACGAATTCGTGCCTTGCATTGCCGCCTTGACCTTCAACATTTGCAGCACCGGAATGCCTTCGGTGATGCAGACGATCAATTCGATGCCGGCATCGACCGCTTCCAGAATGGCGTCGGCGGCGAAAAACGGCGGTACGTAAATCATCGTCGCGCTGGCGCCGGTGGCGTTGACCGCTTGCCGGACCGTGTCGAATACCGGCAAGTTCAGATGGCTGGAACCGCCCCGGCCCGGCGTGACGCCGCCGACCAGTTGCGTACCGTAGGCCAGCGCTTGTTCGGAGTGGAAAGTGCCTTGCTTGCCGGTGAAGCCTTGGCAGATGACTTTGGTGTGCTTGGCTATCAGAATAGACATTAGGCGACCTCTTCAGCCAGTTTCACCGCCAGTTCGGCGGCTTGATTCAAATCCTCGGCGGGCGTGAGTCCCAGCCCGGAGTTCTTCAGCATGGCCAAGCCCTGCTCGACGTTGGTGCCTTCCAGCCGGACCACGACCGGAATCGTCAGATGCATTTCCTCGACCGCCGCCAGAATGCCGGCCGCGATCACGTCGCATTTGACGATGCCGCCGAAAATATTGACCAGTACGGCTTTGACGGTGCCGTCGGACAGGATCAGCTTGAAGGCTTCCTTGACCTTGTCCTTGTTGGTGCCACCACCGACATCCAGGAAGTTGGCCGGCGCGCCGCCTTTTAATTTGACCATGTCCATCGTTGCCATCGCCAAGCCGGCGCCGTTGACCATGCAGCCGATATTGCCGCCCAAGGTGATGTAGTTCAGGTCGAATTGCTTGGCCTCGGCTTCCTTGGGATCTTCCTGGCTGGCGTCGCGCAGCGCGGCGATGTCGGAATGCAGCGCGATCGCGTTGTCGTCGAAGTTGATTTTGGCATCCAAGGCCACCAAGCGGCCGTCGTTGGTTTCGATCAGCGGATTGATTTCGATCTGGCTGCAATCCTTGGCCAGGAATAATTCGTACATGCCGTTCAGGATAGCCGGCAATTGCGCCTGTTGTTCCTTGCCGAGGCCGAGCGCCGCGCCGATTTGCCGGCCTTGATAGGCTTGCAGTCCTGCGGCGGGATGCACCGGAATCCGGACGATCTTGTCGGGCGTTGCGGCGGCGACGGCTTCGATGTCCATGCCGCCGGCCGCCGAGGCGATAAACAGCAGGCGCTCGCTTTCCCGGTCCAATAACAGGCTCAAATAAAATTCGTTTTTAATCGCGGATGCCTCCTCGACCCAGACGCTGTTAACCGGCAAGCCGGACGCGTCGGTTTGGTGGGTAACCAAGCGTTTACCGAGCATCTCTGCGGCGTGTTCGGCGACTTCGTGGGTGTCGCGGGCCAGCTTGACGCCGCCGGCCTTGCCGCGCGCGCCGGCGTGGATTTGCGCCTTGACGACCCAGGCGTCGCCGCCCAATTGTTCGGCGACCTTGGCGGCGCTCGCGGCGCAATCCGCGATATCGCCCTTCGGCACGGGCACGCCGTATGCGGTAAACAGTTGTTTCGCCTGGTACTCGTGGATATTCATATCCTGCTCCGATTCACGTTGATTGCCGCATTGCTATAAGACTAGCCGCCGGGCAGGTCCTCCGCCGACTTAATGCTATGATGAAAGGTATCGTCATTCTAACTGAAACTTGCTGACAGAGACGGCATGCCTCCCGGCCAAACTCATACTTATTATCCTTGTCCGTTTTCCCGAGGCTACGGCATACCCGAGCGGCAAGCATGGTTGATGTTGAAGATATTCGCCATCTACCGATTCATGGCCGGCAGCTTGTTCGTTATGTTGTATTTTCTGCGGTTTGGCGCGTCGACGCTGGGCACCTACGACGGCGCATTGTATCAGTTCGCTAGTCTAGGATACCTTGCGATTTCCGTGGTTGCCGCGCCGATCACGCTCAGGCATCGCTTTGGTTACGCGATGCTGGCGCAGCTGTTTATCTTCACCGATATCGTCTTTATCACGTTGATGATGCATGCCAGCGGCGGTATCGCCAGCGGTATCGGCATGTTGTTGGCGATTTCGATCGCCGCCGGCGGTTTGTTGATCGGTGGCCGTTGCGCGATTTTGTTCGCGGCGTTGGCCAGTCTGGCGGTGTTGGCCGAACAGGCTTATGCAATTCAAACCCTGAGTTTCGAGGCGGTCACGCTGACCTACTCCGGCATGCTGGGGATTTCGTTTTTCTCGATTGCGTTCCTGTCGGTGATTCTAGCCCAGCGCGCCGAGCAGTCGGCGATTTTGGCGCAACAGCAAGCGCAGACCATCGCCCGCTTGGAGGGCTTGAATCGCTACATTATTCAACATTTGCAATCGGGCATCCTGATCGTGGACGGGGCGCTAACCTTGCAATTGGCCAACCAGTCGGCTTTA
>NZ_JBYMAP010000143.1:0-11097 GCF_057766305.1 Methylomonas sp. BG-2
ACCTCCGGAAATTGCCGGGCGGCGGCATCGACCGCGTAAAACTCGATGGTGTGCCGGTGGTCCGGTAACGCCAGTTCGATGCGGGTGGTCGGCGCGTCGGCGATATTGAACAAACGCCCGTCGGCGGCCCGCAAGGTCCGCATCCGTTCCGAGATCGTGTCGGCGGCAAGATCGGGCAGGCGCTGGTCGGCCACCAGATACGCCAGTAAGGCTTGCAGTTCGGCCGGCGCCAGTTGGCGGCGACGATCCGCGCCGCCGCCGAACCAGGCGGCGGACCCGGTCAAACCGCCAGCCGCCGTCAATGTCATGAGAGGCGAATCAGCCGACCGGGACCGCTGGCCGCCGGCCATATCGAAACGTAATATCACCGCGTTGGCATCGGCCGGCAACGCATAGTCGCCGGCCCGGGCGGGCGTCGACAACGCCAGACCCAATACCAGCCAGACCCGCGCCGGGAACGCTCGCCACCATCGGCGGGCCGAAGCGCCGGAGGCTCGCCGATGCCGGCCGTTACCAGTGCCGGCCATCAAGCCGACCGGCGTCGGCCGGGCCACCCGCAAAATCCCAGCAGCGCGCTTGCGAACATCCAGAGCGAAGCCGGCAGCGGCACCGGAGCGGTCACGGTGTAGCCGAGGTCGCGGAAGGACTGTATCGTGGTGTTGCTGAGAAACGTGGGCGAATTCAACCAGCCGGTCATCAATTCGTAGCGCATGTCGCGGTCTTCGCCATCGACGATGCCGGTGTCGGCGGCGGCCTTGTCGACCTCGTTCCAATGGCCGTCGGCGGTGCCGCTGCCGCCGCCCAGTTCCACCGGCACGTAAGTGGCGTTGGCTTGACCGAATTCGCTACGATAGGCCGCGACGGCATATTCGCCGGTATATTGACCACTGCCGCTGGTGTACAGGCCGTTGGCTTCCCACAAGGTTCCGAAGCCCAAAACGTGAGCCATCTCGTGTTCGATCACTGATAAGAACGTACCCTTGCTGATCATGTCGGCGATGTCGGCGGTATCGAATTGCATGTCACCCAAACGGGTCAGCGAGTAGCCGCCGGTGCTGTAGCGGTTGGTTCTCCATGTCTGAGTCGGACCCGCCGAGCCCAGGGTTCCGCCGCTGCCGTCGATGGCCGCCGCCGAGGCGCTGATCGTGACGCCGTTGATGCGCTGGTCGGTCACCGCGCTGTCGTAGCCGGTGATGATGGACTCCCAAAAGCTGGCGGCATCTTGGAAATAGCTTTCCTGCTCGCTAGTCAAGCCACTGAAGTTCAAATTGATCTGAAACGACGCCGCGTCGGCCGGACCGGCCGCCAGCATTAAACCGGCGGCCATACCGGCCCACTTCCTTTGATTCCTCATGCTTCCTCCTGATTGGTTTAAAGTCGAGGCAAACCCGCCCCGAAAAATCGGCTTCGGAACGGCTGCGGGCGGATTTTAACCTTTGCGACATGTAAAGCCCGGTTCAGAAAGGTAAATTCAGGTAAAAACCAAACCGGACCACGCCTCGGCCGGAAACGGTCCGTCCACGCCCGACCAGTGCAGCGTTTGCCGGGTTTATAGTACAATTTGCGCCCGATTATCGCCGAGGCGGCGCGCTAACAATCAACAACACAGCAGGTGCAAACGATGACAACGATGGATGACAGAGACGGTTGGATTTGGCTAGACGGCCAGTGGGTAGCCTGGCGCGACGCGAAAGTGCACGTGCTGACCCATACTCTGCACTACGGTTGCGGCGTATTCGAGGGCCTGCGCGCTTACAAAACCGACGCCGGCACCGCGATCTTCAAACTGGCCGAGCATACCGACCGCCTGTACCGTTCCGCGCATATCATGAATATGAAAATGCCGTATTCCAAGGACGAGATCAATCAGGCCCACCGCGACGCGGTCGCCAAGAACAACCTGGACAGCGCCTACATCCGCAGCATGGTGTTTTTCGGCTCCGAAGGCATGGGCTTGCGCGCCGACAACTTGAAAGTCCACGTGATGATCGCGGCCTGGACCTGGGGCGCCTATTTGGGCGCGGAAAACATGGAAAAAGGCATCCGCATCCGCACTTCGTCCTATACCCGCAATCACGTCAACAGCACGATGTGCAAGGCCAAGGCCAACGGCAATTACATCAACTCGATTCTGGCGTTGCAGGAAGCCTTGTCCACCGGTTACGACGAAGCCTTGTTGCTGGACCACGAAGGTTTCTGCGCCGAAGGCAGCGGCGAGAATTTGTTCATCGTCCGTAACGGCAAGTTGTACACCCCGGAAACCACCTCGGCGCTGGAAGGCATCACCCGCGACACCCTGATCACCATCGCCCGCGAGCAAGGCTACGAAGTGATCGAAAAACGCATTACCCGCGACGAAGTTTATGTCGCCGACGAAGCCTTCTTCACCGGTTCCGCCGCCGAAGTCACGCCGATCCGCCAATACGACAACCGCGACATCGGCGCCGGCAGCCGCGGCCCGGTCACCGAAAAATTGCAAGCCCTGTACTTCGATTATGTTCACGGCCGCCGCGCCGACCACAAGGAGTGGTTGAGCTTGGTGTCCTAAGCCGACGTGCCTTCCCCGCATCGCATCCTGGTCGTCGGCCCATCCTGGGTCGGCGACATGGTGATGGCGCAAAGTCTGTTCATCGCCCTCCAACAACAACACCCCGCTTGCCGCATCGACATCCTGGCGCCGGCCTGGTCGTTACCGCTGCTGGAGCGGATGCCGGAAGTACGCAAGGGCATTGCGATGCCCTTAGGCCACGGCCAGTTCGGCTTTGCCGAGCGTTTCCGGCTAGGCCGCCAACTGTGCGGTCGCTACGATCAAGCCATCGTCTTGCCCAATTCCTGGAAATCGGCACTGGTGCCGTTTTTCGCCGCCATTCCCCAACGGACCGGCTATATCGGTGAACTGCGCTGGGGTTTGTTGAACGACGCCCGCCGCTTAGACCGGCAGCGCCTGACGATGACGGTACAGCGCTTCGTCGCGTTGGGCTGGTCCGCAGACGCCAAACAACCGCCGGCTTATGCCTTCCCCAAACTGGCGATAAGCGCCGAGCAACGACAACGCGCCGTAGACCGGTTCGGGATAGCGACCAACACTAAAATCCTGGCGCTCTGCCCCGGCGCCGAATACGGTCCGGCCAAACGCTGGCCGGCCGAGCATTTCGCCGCCGTCGCCAAGGCCAAACGCGCCGAGGGCTGGCAGGTGTGCTTGTTCGGTTCGGATAAGGATCGCGGCATCGCCGAGACCATCAACGATCTGAGCGGCCGGATTTGCCGGAATTTTGCCGGCGCAACTTCGTTGGCCGAGGCGGTCGATTTGCTGTCGCTGGCCAACGTGGTCGTCAGCAACGACTCGGGCTTGATGCACGTCGCCGCCGCGCTGGACAAGCCGGTGATCGCGCTGTACGGCTCCTCCGATCCGGGCTTCACCCCGCCTTTGCACGCCAACGCGCGCGTCCTGACCCTGGGTCTGGACTGCTCGCCGTGTTTCCAGCGCGATTGTCCGCTCGGCCACACTCGCTGCCTGACCGAGATCGCGCCGGAGCGGGTATTGGCGCTACTCGGCGCCTGAGCGGATGAAAATCGCCATCGTCAAACTGTCCGCGCTCGGCGACATCGTGCACGCGATGGTCGCGCTGCAATTTATCAAAGCCGCGCTGCCCGATAGCGAGATCGACTGGATCGTCGAGGCCGGCTTTGCCGGCGTCGTCGAGCACAATCCCCAGATCAACCGAGTCCTGACCGTTAACCTGAAAGCGCTGAAATCGAACAAGGCCGCGATTTTCAGCGAAATGGCCAAGGTACGAGGTTATGCCGCCGCGAATTACGATCTGGTCATCGATGCCCAGGGCTTGATCAAATCGGCGCTGGTCGCCCGCCTGTTGTCGGCGAACTGCGTCGGCTTCGACCGGGATTCAATTCGCGAGAAATTCGCGGCCTGGTTTTATCGGGAAACCGTGGCTTTTCCCTATGATGCCAACACGATAGACCGCAACGTCGCGGTGCTGACCCAACCGTTGGGCCTGGACATAGGTCCCGACCAGATCTTGGCCAAGCAGCCCTTTCTGTACTTCACGCCGCCGATCGCGGAATTAAACGATTACTTCGCGCCGGACCAAGCGAACGTCATTTTGGTGATCGGTTCCACCTGGGCCAGCCGCAATTACCCGTTGGAGCAGTACCTGCAAGTGATTTTCGGCCTGGAAGCCAATATGCTGATTTGCTGGGGTAACAAGCAAGAACACTGGATGGCGCAATGGCTGGCCGAACGCAGCTTGGCGCGACCACTGCCGAAACTCAGCCTCAACGACCTGAAGGCCGCGATCGGCCGTTGCGACCTGTTGATCGGTAACGACACCGGACCGACTCATATGGCCTGGGGTTTGAACCGGCCATCGATTACGCTGTTCGGACCGACGCCGGTCAGCCGGGTTTATCAGACGGCCATCAACAAGGTATTGAAATCGCCGTCCAGTGTCGATCCCTTCAAACTGGACAAGCTGGATTTCTCGATCAATCAAATCAAGGCTGGCAGCGTGGTGGAGTTGGCGAGAAGCTTGCTGCCGGCCCGTGCTAATATCCAACCGGACTGAATTTTCCGCGCGCTTTTAATTGCGCTCGCGTTGCCGCAGGTAATACCGGACAAAGCGGGTAATCGGGTCCGCCAACGACAGTATGCGGACGATGTCGCTCGCCGATACGCTCACCGAGTGTTTGGGCTCGGCGACAAGATCGAGCAACTCCTTCGCCGAATTGGTGACCGGGTTTAGGCTAAGTTTGCCGATGTCGCCGCCCGGCTCGTCTTCGACCACGGCCAGCTCGCCGCCGGCCAATTCGACCAGACAACCGGGCGGCCAAACGCCGAGCGCCCGCACGAAATCGGCCGTCAAATCGCCGTCGAATAGTCGGGCTCCGGCGTTATAAGTGCTTGCCAAGGCTTGCAAACCAGTTATCGCCGGGCGACCGGCGTGTTCCCAGCACAAATCCTCGCAATCGGCGGCCATCGCCGCGATTTGCCCCAGTCGGCTCAAATGGCTCCCGCCAAGTCCGCGCGGATAGCCGCTGCCGTCGGAACGTTCGTGGTGGTACAGCACCATCTCCAATACCTCGGCCGGCACATCGGCAATCGCCAACAACATATCGTGCCCCCATTGCGGATGTTGCCGAAACAAAGCTATTTCGTCGGCAGCCAAGGGTCGTGCCGCTTCGCGTATCGAATCCGGCAGGCGTTGTAGGCCAATATCAAGCAACAGCGCGCCGCAGCCTAAACTTCTTAAGGCCTCGGGCGGCCGCCCCGATGCCAGGCCCCAAGCCAGCGCCAACGCGGCGATGTTGACCGCTTTCGCGGCCGGGTCCGGTTGCGTACCTCGCGCCAGCCGGCCCCAAACCCGACCGGTGTCCAGCGAAACCGCCCGTTCCAGCTCCCCCGCCAGTTTATCGACCGCCGCAAAATCCAGTGTGTTTTCCATCGCCACCCGCCGCAAAACTTCGGCGTGGCCGAGACGAACCGAGGCGTAACAGCCTTCCCAAGTTGTCGTGTCGATATCGGCGTTTACCGGAATCGCGCCGGCCGGCGGGGAGTCGCCGGTATCCTTGCCCTTAGTGGTGTCGATGTACACAAACCGGCAATACTCGCGCAAGGTCGCGATCTGCTTGGCCGAGGTCACCGAAAAGCGCGTTCGAAAAAACGGCAAGTCCAGCCATGTTCGATCGGTATCGACGACATACATCCCGACCTCAAGTTGCTCGACGTTAATTTTTTTGATCATGCCCGCTTTCCGCAGTGCTATTGAGCTCCGGCTAAAGCATAATCCTTGACGAACAGGCCGTCTTGATAATATTGGTTCAGATCCAGTTGGTAATCCTTGGCTCGTACCACCTGCTTGACGGCATAGCGGTTTCCTTGAGGATCGGCGACCGGTTTGGCCAGATCCAGCAACAGCGGCTCGATGTCGCCGTGCCGGCTGTCCTTGACGATCAATATCTTGGGCTTCAAACGATCGACTTTGTTTTGCTCGACCACGATGCCGATTTCGCCGCTACTCAATTCGACGGCATTGCCCTGCGGATAAAAGCCGATACAGTTAATGAATTGCGTGACGTATTGGGCTTCGTAATGCTGGCTCATGCCCTTGACCAGCGTGCCCAACGCAATCAGGTGAGGCTGGCCGCGTTGATAAACCCGGTCGCTGGTCATCGCATCGTAGGTATCGACGACGGCCACCAACTTGGTGAAATCGGACAGCGCCGATTTGTCCAAGCCGCGCGGGTAACCGCGGCCGTTGAGATGCTCATGGTGATTGTGCGCGACATCGACCGAGCCGGGAAATATCCCCCTGGCCGACATCAGCACATTGCGGCCGTACACGGTGTGATTGCGCATGATGTCCAGTTCGAACTGGTCGAGCTTGCCGGGCTTGTTCAAAATCTCCAACGGCACTTTCATTTTGCCGACATCGTGCATCAGCCCGCAAAAGCCGATCTTGTTGAGGTCTTCGACCGAATATTTCAATTCCCTACCGAGCAGGATCGCCAAAATACACACATTCATACTATGTTGCGCGGTGTATTGATCCTGGTCCTTCAACTGCGTCAGCAACAGCATCGTGTCGGGATGTTCCAGCACCTGGTCGACGCATTCGGCAACCGCTTGCTTGACCGCCTCGGTATTGAATTGATTGCCGAAGCGGATATCGTCCAACACGGTCTTAATCAAATTGCCGGCGCGATGAAAGGTGACTGCGGTCTGCTCGAATGAACGGGCAAAACTGAGTTGCTTGCGCGCCTCGGTCGAACGGGTCGGAATGGCGCCGGTGTGGTCTTTCTGAAACTTGACGTCGATATAAACGTAATCGCAAACCGCCTGGATCGCCTGAATATCGGCATGACTGTCGATAACGATGCGCTCCAACATAAACGGATTTTCGCCTTTCGGCGCTTCCAACTCGCATACGCACATTCCGACTCTGAGTTCGTAAACATGCATTCTGATTATTCCGGCTTTATTCGCAGACATAGACCCCACCCAATTCGAGCCGGCATTTTGCAATAGATCGACCGACCTAACACGCATGGATTCGGCAAAATATTGATTTAGCTCGCAGATTTTGCAAATCCGCTGCTGCTCCATGCCTCGATCGATCACGTCGAGGTGCCTTGAGGGCGATGCGATGCCGTCGTCCTTTCCCGATCATCCGCATCACGCGTCGAATGCACGGTGGTGGCGCAAGGCCCCATCCATTTTCATGGACACGACTATAGCCGACACTGGTTTTCCGACAACCTGGAAAACACGATTACACTCGCCGCGGATTGGGTTACACTGCGCACATCGGCGGACCTCCCTGCCTCTCCAGCCACGCCGGCGATCTCCCGGCGCCCAGCTTCGGCCAAGCTCCACCGCACTGTCCGGCGTCCGCGCCGGCCATCAAGAACTACTCTAAATTGTGCCGATATCAGGAGAACACACCGATGTTTCTCAAATCGTTTCGACAATACGCCAATGCGCATCCAACGCCGCTGCTACGAATTCCGCGACGTATCAGCCTGTTTTTGCTGGCCTTCCTGCCATTGTTTGCGATTTCCCAAATTCTGATTTTCATGCAACCCGCGATCTACCGCAGCGAGGCTTCGGTACTGACCAGCGAATCGGCCCAGGTTGACCAACCCCCGGCCGAGGCCGATCCGCAACAGACCGGTATTCAAACCCAGGTTTTGCTCGGCCAGGACATTCTCGATAAAACCGCCGCGCGTCTGAGCGAGCGGTCCGCGCCGGTCGATGTCGCCGATCTGCATAAAATGCTGGGTGCCACGCCGGTGGCCGACAGCAATTTGATTAAATTGCACGCCGAAGGCAACGACCCGGGAAAACTGCAAGTCGTTCTGAACGCCTGGATCGATACTTATCGGCAAATCCGCGCGGACTACATTCGCCAAGTCACCGCTCAATCCACCGCGACCCTGGACGGCGAACTCGATAGGGTGGCGGTATTGCTGGCGGCAAAACGCCGCGAACTCGATCAGTTCCGTCTGACCCACAACATTCTGTCCCAAGAAAGCAGCGACAACCAGGCTCACGCCCGCCTACAGGGCCTGAACGCCTCGTTGAATAGCGCGCTGGAAGAAGAAGCCAAGGCGAAGGCGAAGGTCGAAGCGATCCGCGCCGCGATCGAAGAAGGCCGACCGGTGATTCCAAACGAGGACAGCCGGAGTTTGGCGGTTCTGCAAGAAAATGCGGAACGCTTGCGCGACAGACTGGAAAGCCTGCGCGGCCAGTACACCGAGCAATACATCGATTTTCATCCAACCATGAAAGTCGTCAAACAGCAGCTGAGCGAACTCGATGCCAAGATCAGCGAAAAAGAACGTAGCGGCACCGACTTCATGTTGCAGGAAGCAAATACCGCCTACGTGGCAGCCCGACGCACCGTCGTGGATTTGCAAAAGCAACTGGCGCAGCACAAGCAAAAAGCCGCCGAGTACACCGGGCAATTCGAAAAATATCAGGCGATGCGGCAAGAACTGGAAGGCCTGGAAAAACTGCAGCAAGACACCAAGCAGCGCTTGGCGGACATCGAGGTCAAACAACGCCAGACCCATCCACAGTTGAGCGTGATCGATTGGGCCACCCTGCCGACTGAACCGGTCCGACCGGACTATTGGCTGGCCGCCGCGATTGCACTGGCCGCCAGCGTGGGGGCGGGTTTGTTCGCGGTTTGGCTGGCGGACTATCTAAATCCCAACCCGCCGCTGCGCAATTTGCAAACGATTACCGGCATTCGGGTTTACCCGCACCGGCCGTCTCCGAACGACCGCCGGCAATTGCTGGACCGACGCCGGCCGCCCGACGCCCTGGGCTTCGACCCGTTACAGGCTATTAACGAAGCGCCACGCGAAGACAGCGAGGACCGCCGCCGCGACCGGCGCTAACCCAGCACGGCGCTAACGGCCCCGTTGCCGCCAAATCCAATGTCTCCAGGCGGTTTGCGTACTCGGCCCATCGGAATATGGGCGAAGACCGACCGATCGGCCGGCAATACTTCGTCACCCGAGGTCGTCATTCAACCATCAAGCCAACAGTCTTGCTGTCACTCCGACGTTCTCCAGCCCGTCAGGCGCAGGCCAATCGATAGTAAGCGTCGGCGCGAGCCGCCAACTTGCCGACCACGTCTGGGTCCAGCTTGCCTTCCGCGACGCGCCGGTTCAAGTCCGCCAAGGCCTCTTCCACCGTCACGCTCGGGCGGTAAGGCCGAATCTGAATCAAGGCCTGAAAAATATCGGCCACCGCGATGATCCGGCATTCCAGATCCAGTTCCTTGGGCTGGCTACGGAACGGATAACCGTCACCCACCAGGGTTTCGTGGTGATAGCCGGCCCAAATCGGGATTTTGGAATCGGCGAACACTCGCAGCAAAATCCTGAAGGTATCGTAGCTGTGCCGGTGCATCGTCGCCCGTTCGGCCGGCGTCAAGCCGCCCGGCTTGTTGATGATGTCCTCGGACACGCGCAACTTGCCGATGTCGTGCAATAAGCCGGCGATTTCAATCTGCTCCAGATGGCTGCCCGACAACCCGAAATCCGTGCCCAATTCGCGGGCAATCAACGCCACCCGTTGCGAATGCTCGTCGGTGAATGGGGTCTTGGCGTCGACCACTCGGGAGAACAAGGTCGCCAAGTCTTTGAGCTCCGCCATGTCCAGCAACACCGGCTCCAGACCGGTGCCGATCACGCGCAAATCCTCGTCGAGATACTCCGGCTCCATCGCCAGCCAGAACGCCTCGACCTCCGCCAGTTCGGCAAACGCCTCGACCAGCTCCGGACAAAACAGCAGCCCGGCCAGTCCGCGAATCCGAGCGATGATCGCCGGAAACTCATTGAGTATGCGTTCGCTGTTTAAAAACGGCGCCTGCAACACGTCGATACGGTCGGCCAGAAACAGCAGATTGGTCCGCAAACGCAAGTCCGGCGCCAGCGGTAACTCCAGCAAGGTCCGCCAGCGGGTGTGGTGATAACGAATGTCGTCGGCCAGATGCGCGACCGGCCGGCAGACCGCCAAATACTCGGCGCCGCGCATGCAATGATCCTCGGCGCCTTCCCATTCCAGCGTCTCGGTCAATTGGCGGTGCTCGTGAATCCGCGAAACCCCGCAATCGTGCAACATGCCGGCGTGCAACATCGCGATGCGGTCGGCCGCCGACCAACCCAGGCGATCGGCGACGGCGCGGGCGATCATCGCCACCCGCTTACCGTGGCGGACTTCGTCGACGCCGACCAAGTCGAGAGCGCCGCTCAACGCGGCGATCGCCTCGTGCATATTGACGTGTTGTAGAGTCTTCAAAATCGGCCCCCGCCCGAAATGTGCCGGACTCGAGCTTTAACGCCCGGCCCCGCTTGACTAAAAATCCCGAGCCATTCTAGCACGCGGCCGCGTGGCCCCGCGCCGCCGACAATGATAGAATCCAGCCTTCCTACAACCCGAACCCGAAAGGAAGTCATGAGTCAGATTATTATCGAACACAATCCCAGCGAGGAACGTTTACAGGAATTGGGCGTCTCCGAATGGCCGATCTGGGAAAAAGAAGTATCCAAATTCACGATCGATTTCGACGAAACCGAAACCGCCTATGTGTTGGACGGCGAGATATTGGTGACGCCGGCCGGCGGCGAAGCGGTACGCATCTTACCCGGCGATCTGGTGATTTTTCAAGCCGGTCTGGACAGCCATTGGGAAGTAGTCAAACCGCTGCGCAAACACTATCACTACGATTGAGGCGCGGCCGGTCCGAGGCAAGGAAAAGGCATCCACCGGATGCCTTTTTTATGATGCCGCCTCGAACCCGCCGGGCCACTCCGCTCCGCCGGCAAGGATACTAAGGTAATCCCGCATGGACAATCCACGACCTCCCGAATCCCGCTCCGCCGGCCGGCCGCATTGGCCGACCGCCGCATTGCTGTTCGCGTTGGCCGCCGGCTTCGGCTACTGGTATCTGCCGGCCACCGACCAGCCGGAGAACCGTCCCGGCACGACCGGCGCGGACGAGGCACCGCCGGCCAGCGTTACCATCGCGACCGTCGGTCAAGGCGATTTGCCGATTTATCTGCACGGCC
>NZ_JBYMAP010000144.1:0-11001 GCF_057766305.1 Methylomonas sp. BG-2
GGAGGGCTTGCGCCACGTTAATTTCCTGAATTTCTTCAAGGAATTTACCCTGGAGCTAATTTGGTCAATTTGTAAGCAATAACTTACAAGGTCATTTCCTGGTTTTTTCCGGACAAATCGGGCTGAATCCGGGCGAATCCGATCTATTCTGTGTGATTTCACACACCCTTGAGTCATATCCCCTATTTCTTGAAGCGCCGCCTATTTGACTTTTCAAAAAATTCGTCTACCAACCTGGATTCTTCTCTCTTCCAGCGATTACCCAACCGGACGCTCTCGTTAAGCGATTGATTGTTAATTGCTTTTGTTTCCGGAAAATCAACCGCCAACCCGGGCATGGCTATTGCTCACCGATACACGATGCCGCGCGGATTCATCAATTTCAGGCTATCTGGAGCAGAAACACCCGGAATAGTGCTTTCTATCCTTTATCACCGCTCCGCCGCCGCATCGGATTATCACCCTCGACCAGGATACAGAATGAAAATTACCCTTACACTTCCGTTGGCCTTTGCCGCCGCGATGGCGCTGGGCTACGGCCTGATGCCGCGATTCGAAGCGCCTTATACCGGTGCCGGCAGCGTCGAAACGCTAGGCTCCGTTTACGAACGCTGGAAATCCGCGTTCGAAAAACATAGCCATCCGGAGACCGTTCGCGTTGATCTCGGCTATTCCAAATCGCTGTCGCGCGAACTCACCGACGGCCAAGGCCAGGCCGCCATCAATCTGATCAGCGGGCAAATGCGCGTCGCGGTTCGCGGCTTGTCGGCCGGGCAGCCCTACGATGTTTGGCTGATCGACAATCATCACAACGGCAATGCGATCAAGTTAGGCTCATTGTCCGAAAAAGCAGGCGGACAGGTGTTCGCAACCTTGCTCGATCGCGACCGTCTGAACGGTTTTACGTTGGACAGCATTGCCGTTACGTTGGCTGGACAAACTCCAAGCGAAGGCGGTCTGCTGTTCGGCTCCCCCGGATTGCTGCAACGGATTTACTACACCGAGCGCTATTGGCCGGCGGCCAACCTGGGCGCTGTCGGCGACGCCGAACAAGCGGGTAAAGACCAAGTACCCTTCGGTTTTCTGCTGCCTAAAACCGCGCAAGCCGCCGTCGCGGCATCGACCGACCAGCAATTGGCCGACTTAATCGCCCGGGGTCAAAAGTTGTTCACCGAAGAAACCTTCGGCGGTAATGGCAGGACCTGTTCCACCTGTCACCGTCCGGACCGCAACCACACGATAGATCCGGCGTATATCGCCAAATTGCCCCCAAGCGATCCGCTGTTCGTCGCGGAGCACAACCCGGCCCTGGCGGATCTGGAAAAACCCGCCTTGATACGTCAGTTCGGTCTGTTTGTCGCCAACGTGGACGGCTTCGACAAGCCGCCGGTAATGAGGGCGGCTTCGCATTTGCTAGGTCTGTCGGCTTCGTTGAAATTCGAGACGTCGGCGATGGGCGGTGAATTCACCGAAGACAACGATTACTTCGTAGAGCGTGATCCGATCGCGCAGCAAGACAATCGCCACACCGAAGCCATCGGCTGGGGGGGCGACGGCGCGCCGGACGGCGGTTCGTTACGCGATTTCGCCAAGGGCGCGGTCAAGCAACATTTGCCCAAGCGTTTGAATCGGGTGGAAAACGTCGATTTCCGGATGCCGACCGAAGACGAATTGGACGCGCTGGAAGCGTATTTGCTGTCGCTGGGGCGTGGCGCCGACATCAATCTGGCGGCGATGACCTTCAAGTCGCCGTTGGTTCAACGTGGTTTGAAATTATTCAATACCAAAAACAATCCTGGCGAAACCCTGAGCAACGGTTATCCGGTCGGCGGTACGCCGGTTTTCGGCACCTCCGCCAACTGCAACGGCTGTCATATGAACGCCGGCGCCATCAGCTCCACGACCGGCGGCAATCCGACCCGCGATACCGGCATCGAGCGCATGCGCGATCAATTGCATCATCTCGCCGACGCCAGCGTGGCCTACGACGGCGGATTCGGCCAAGTCCTGCAAAACGATTGCGGCCCGGACTACGACCAGCCTTGTTACAGCGACGGTAGCGTCGATCCGCGCAACGTTCGGCCGGCCGATCATCCGCGCTTGAACCGCTTCAACACGCCGCCGTTGGTCGAAGCCGCCGATACCGCACCGTTCTTTCATAACAACAGCGTCACGACGCTGGAAGAAACCGTCGCCTACTACAACACCGAGTCCTTCAACCAGTCGCCGGGGGCGTTTACTTCCAAGGGCGTCAATCGCCAGGTGAAGCTCGACTCGTCGCAAGTCATCGCGGTCGCGCTGTTCCTGCGCTCGATCAATGTGCTGGAGAACATTCGCAGTTCGAACGCGCTGGATCAAAAAGCCATCGACCAAGCCAACGCCAACAGCGTGAAATCGGTAAAACTGGCCATCGCCGATACCCAGGATGCCGTCCGGGTGCTAACCGAGGCGGTGATCAATCCGTATCCGGAAGCCTTGAGCAAGTTGGAAAAAGCATTGGATTATGAAAATCGAGCCGTTAACGGATGGTTCATGACCGGGGGACAACGCCTGCGCTTGCTGCAACAGGCCATCACTCTGAAAAATCAGGCCAAGGCCTTGATCGTCACCGAAGGCTAAACGCCTTCTCTCCGAAAGCCCGCGCGCGGCAACGCGAGCGGGCTTTTTCATGCGGGCGAGCGCGGATGCGGCGTGA
Source organism: Methylomonas sp. BG-2 (assembly GCF_057766305.1). Taxonomy (NCBI): domain Bacteria; kingdom Pseudomonadati; phylum Pseudomonadota; class Gammaproteobacteria; order Methylococcales; family Methylococcaceae; genus Methylomonas; species Methylomonas sp. BG-2. Next base: position 2,696 of record NZ_JBYMAP010000144.1, read on the forward strand.
ACGGCCCTATCGGTTGATGATCTATTTGCCCCTGCCCTGCTCCCGGTCCTCGGGCATGCATCGCCTGACTCACAAATATTCCATCCACGCCGAACAGGCCGCCTCGCCGGTCAAGAGCTGATTCGGGCAGTTGATGATCTGCCGGATGCGGACCTTTTCCAGCGCATAGTCTGCAGCCCATAGTGCAAAGTCTGCCATGAGCCTCAACTCGATTGACTTGGAATCTCGGATCGTTTCCAAACTGACGGCAGGCGCTGGGTATCGCGAACAATTGAACATTGTTTAATTATGTAATATATTGACGCCCGGCAATTCGCTGACTGTCTGCTAATATGCGCGCACGGGAGGATATCTATGTTAAAGATTGTTTTACGCTGGCTGATGACGCTGGTCTTCAAGGTGAAGGTCAACGGTTTGGAGCACTACGCCCAGGCCGGTAAACGAGTGCTGATTATCTCCAATCACACTTCTTTTCTTGATCCGTTGCTGCTCGGCGTGTTTTTGCCGGACGACATCACCTTCGCGATCAATACCCAAATTTCCCAACAATGGTGGTTGAAACCCTTTTTAAGGCTTTCGACGGTGTTTCCAATGGACCCCACCCATCCGCTGTCGCTGAAAGCACTGATCCACCATTTGCAAAACGATACCCGTACCGTGATTTTTCCGGAAGGCCGCATCACCGTGACCGGTTCGTTGATGAAAATCTACGACGGTACCGGCATGGTGGCCGACAAATCCGGCGCGACGATTTTGCCGATTCGTATCGACGGCGCCGAGTACACCCATTTTTCCAAGCTGCGCAATATCGTGCGCTTGCGCTGGTTTCCGCGCATCACGCTGCAAATCCTGCCGCCGACCCGGATAGACACCCACGGCGCGGTGACCGGTAAAGCCCGCCGCAAATACAGCGGCCATATCCTAGCCGACATCATGACCGAAATGATGTTCGCCAGCAGTCACTACCGGCAAACCATTTTTTCGGCTTTGTTGGAAGCCAGAACGATACACGGCGGCAAACATCGGGTTGCAGAGGATCTGGAGCGCAAACCGCTAAATTACGATGCATTGGTCACCCGCAGCATTATCGTCGGCAAGTTGTTGCGCAATATCAGCGCCAGCGGCGATCAGATCGGGGTGTTGCTGCCGAATTCGGCGAAAACCCTGTGCGTGATTCTGGGCTTGCAGTTGTACGGCCGGGTCCCGGCGATGTTGAATTACTCGATCGGCGCGGCCGGCATGAAATCGGCGTGCCGGACCGGTGTCGTCAAAACCGTGGTCAGCTCGCGGCGCTTTATCGAATTGGCTCACTTGCAAAACGAAGCACAGGCGCTATCCGAACAGGTGAATCTGGTGTATCTGGAAGATTTAGCGGCCGGCGTGAATACCTTTGCCAAAATCGCCGGCTTCCTTCAAGCCAAGACCGCCGACTATTGGTACGACCATCGCCGCTGCAGTCCGGACGACGCCGCCGTGGTGCTGTTTACCTCCGGCTCCGAGGGCGAACCGAAAGGTGTCGTGTTGTCGCATAGCAATATCATCGCCAATCATAAGCAGTTAAAGGCCCGGATCAATTTCAATCCGCAAGACGTGGTGTTGAATTTCCTGCCGATGTTTCATTCCTTCGGCTTCACGGTCGGCACGATGCTGCCGGTGCTGAATGGGATGACCACATTTTTTTATCCGTCTCCGCTGCATTACAGCGTGATTCCGGAGATCGCCTACGACATCGGCGCGACCATCATGTTCGGCACCAATACTTTTTTGTCGGCCTACGCCAAGAAGGCCCACGCCTACGACTTCTACAACATGCGTTATGTGGTGGCCGGCGCCGAAAAATTGCAGGAAAACACTCGCCATCTGTGGATGGACAAATTCGGCATCCGAATTCTGGAAGGCTACGGCGCCACCGAAACCGCGCCGGTGACCTCGGTCAACACGCCGATGGACTACAAAGCCGGCAGCGTCGGCCGCTTCATGCCGGACATGCTCTACAAACTGGAGCCGGTCGAAGGCATAGAGCATGGCGGCAAACTGCATGTCAGCGGCCCCAACATCATGAAAGGCTATCTATTGCCGGCTAATCCCGGCGTTTTGGTCCCGCCCGCGTCGCTGTATGGCGAAGGCTGGTACGATACCGGCGATATCGTGCAAGTGGATGACGAAGGCTTCATCCACATTCAAGGGCGCAGCAAACGCTTCGCCAAAATCAGCGGCGAAATGGTGTCGCTGACGGCGGTCGAGCAATTGGCCGGCGCGGCCTGGCCCGAAGCGCAACATGCCGTGGTTGCTCTGCCCGACCCCAAAAAAGGCGAACAATTGGTGCTATTGACCACTCATAAAAACGCCAACCCCAAACAACTGGCGGCCGCGGCGCCCGGCGTCGCCGCGATCAATTTGCCGAAAAAACTGTTCGTCGTCGATAAGGTGCCGATTCTGGGTACCGGCAAGACCGATTACCCGGCGGCAACCCAACTCGCCGCCGACCTGATGTTGGGCGTGGATGTCGATAGCGAATAAGCCCGGACCTCCTATGGACCGAATTTTACCGATTGCCACCAAGAGCCCATGAGTAACGCCATTTATCCCTTGCTGATCGCCCAGTTTTTGTCGGCATTTGCCGACAACGCCATCTTGTTTACCGTCATCGCCATGGTGATGCAAGCCGACCATCCGCCGCCCTGGTATGTCCCGGCATTGCAGAGCGTGTTTTTGGTGGCGTTCGTGGTGCTGGCACCCTGGGTTGGCGGTCTGGCCGACCGTCATCCCAAGGCCAGAATCCTGATCGTGGCCAATCTGATCAAGGCCGGCGGTGCCGGTTTACTGTTGTTACAGGTTGAGCCGCTGCTGGCCTATTGTCTGGTTGGGGTTGGTGCCGCGCTCTACAGCCCCGCCAAATACGGAATATTGCCAGAACTGGCCGGCCACGCCGGTTTGGTCAAAGCCAACAGTTGGATAGAAGGTTCGACGATACTGGCGATTCTGACCGGCATGGTGGTCGGCGCCAGACTGGCCGATTATTCGGTGTATTGGGCGCTGGCCGCGACGATCGCGCTGTTTCTGATCTCGGCCGCGACCACCTTGTTTTTGCCGACCGGGCTACGCAAGGCGATTCCGGAGGGATCGAAGATCTTGCTGTTTTTCCGGGAGGTTCGCGAATTTCTGGCGTCGCCTCGTTCGCGCTTCGCGGTGCTTGGTGCTTCGCTATTCTGGGCCGCCGCCGCCGCGGTGCGGGTGATCATCATCGCCTGGGCGCCGGCGGTATTGATGATGCATAACGCTAGCGACATTGCCGATTTGACCTTGTTTTTGGCGATCGGCATCGTTGCCGGCGCGGCGCTGGTACCGCGCCTGATTCCTCTGGAACATCTGCGCCGGGCTAGACTGCCGGCATACGCGATGGGCTCGTTGATCGTGGCCTTAAGCTTTACCGACGCGGTCTGGCCAGCGCGCGCGGTATTGTTTTTGATGGGCACAGCCGGCGGCATGTTCATTGTCCCGATCAATGCGGCACTACAGGAAATCGGCCAACAAAGCATAGGCAGTGGCGGCGCGGTGGCGATGCAGAATTTCTTTCAGAACCTGGCAATGCTGGTCGCGGTCGGCGGATATACCGCCGCGGCCGCCGAAGCAAGCCAGCCGGCGGTGGCGCTGATCGTGCTTGGCGGCCTGTTGATGGCCGCCACCTTCGTCGTGGTCCAGCATTTGCCGGACACTACGCCGCCCGCCAACCCCGAATAAACGTCGACACCAACAGCGCCACCGATGCTCGGGCCGGATCAACCCCGGACGGTTGGCCGTGCCCGGTCAGCGCCAAAATACTGATGCCGTGCACACCGCTCCACAACGCGCGGGCCGCCTGCCGGTCGGATTCCCCGCCGGTGCCGGAATGCAGTTGCCGGATCAGGCTTTCGACGATATCGAACATGTACTCGATTTTTTGCTGATACCAATCCGGTGGCGCGTCGTCGCTCTTCATGTCGAATATCATCCGCCAGCGGTTGAAATGCTTGGCGGCAAAATCCAGATAAATATTCGCCAATTTCATCAGACGCTCGGCCGGATCGCCATCGGCCGGACACGCCTCCAGATGCTCGGCCAGCTGATCCAATGTCCGCGCTTTCAAGTGAATGATCAGATCGCTCATATTGGCGAACACCATGTAAATGCTGCCAACCGTGTAGCCTATCTCCATCGCGATCTTTCTGACCGTCAACGCATTAAAGCCTTCCTCGACGACAATGGTTTCGGCGGCGGCCAAAACCATTTCCTTGATTTGCTCCTGACTGTGTTCGCTTCTTCTAGCCATATTCACCCTGCGGCAGCGTCCAAAAACCTTTAACATACACGACCTTGGATTGGGAATCGAGTCATGCATCACGAATTATTGGCGGTTGTCGACCAGGATGACCAAGTCGTCGACCATTTACCGCGCGGTGTAATTCACGCCCAAGGGCTACGCCACCGCGCGGTGCATATTTTAGTCTTTAACCGACAAGGCGAGCTGTTTTTGCAAAAACGCTCGATGTTGAAAGACTTGAACAAGGGACTCTGGGACAGTTCCGCGGCCGGCCACGTCGATGCCGGCGAAGATTACGCTAGCGCCGCGCCGCGCGAGCTCGGGGAAGAATTGGGTATCGACGCGGAGCTGCAAATACTGTTCAAATTGACGCCGACACCGGCCTTGGGCATGGAATTCATCCAGGTGTACCGTTGCCGGCACGACGGGCCATTCCAGTTGGCGGAAGCCGAGATCGACGACGGCGCCTGGCTAACGCCCAACGCCGTCAACGAACGGGTCGAACGCGACGATCCGACCTTGACCGTCACGTTCAAAATCATCTGGCGCCGCTATGCGGAACACACCGGATGGAAAGCGCTCGCCGGTTAGATCACTCCACCGTCAATCGTTGGCCGCCCTTGGCCTTGCTTTTTACCAGGGTCAGCGTCAATACGCCGTTATCATATTTCGCCTTGCTGGCGGTCTGGTCTATATCGACCGGCAATTGAAAGCTGCGCGAAACCTGACCGTAATAGCGTTCGCTACGCAGCACCTTGTCGTCGCCGGACTGGCTGTCGATCTGACTGATGTCGGCGCTGATACTGACCAGATTGCCTTCGATACGGACGTGGATGTTGTCCTTGCTGGCGCCGGCCAGTTCGGCTTCGACGATGAATTCGTTCGGATTTTCCTTGATGTCAACCTTGATCTGGCTAGGCAGAGGGTCGCCGTGCAACGGCCGCACCAGATAGCCGGGACTGATATCCCGAAACAACTCGTCGAACAAACCGCGTTGACTGAATGGACTCAAGCTGCTCATCACAATTCTCCTGTTGTTATTAGGGGAAAGCCAATGATACAGAATGGATTCCGGCTTGAAAACAACCGGTTGAGTGGCCGAAAATGGCCGGATGAAAAACGAAGTTGGCGGAGCGGACGGGGCTCGAACCCGCGACCCCCGGCGTGACAGGCCGGTATTCTGACCAACTGAACTACCGCTCCGCTGTTAAGAGCCGCGCATTCTACAGTATATTTCCCGACCGTCAAGCAAAACCAATACCATTTATGCCAGCCCCCTGCCCGCTTTGCGGCTGCGCGACTTCCGTGGAATTTCATCGCGACCGTGACCGCGATTATCGGCGTTGCGGTCTATGCCGCCTGGTCTATGTGCCGGCTAGCCAGCATTTGTCGCCGGATGCCGAGAAAGCGATTTATGATTTGCATCGGAACCCGATGGACGACCCCGGTTATCGCCGCTTCCTGTCGCGCTTGGCCACGCCGCTGCAAGAACGCTTGGCACCCGGCTCGAACGGCCTGGACTTCGGCTGCGGCCCCGGTCCGGCGTTGGCGGCAATGCTAACGCAAGCAGGCCACTCGGTGAATTTATACGACCCGATTTACGCCGCTTATCCGGACTTGTTGTCAAGCCATTACGATTTCGTGGTTTGCACCGAAGTCGTCGAACACTTTCGGCGGCCGGCACTGGAATTCGAGCGAATCTTCGGCATGTTAAAGCCGCGCGCTTACCTGGGATTGATGACCAAGCTGGTCATCGATGCCGCCGCCTTCGCGCGCTGGCACTACAAAAACGACCGGACCCATATCGGTTTTTATTCCCGAGAAACCTTGAGTTGGCTGGCGGACCGCTATGACTGCGGCATCGAATTCGTCGCCGCCGACGCAATCATTCTGCGCCGCAATCCCGACCGTTACAGCGATTGACTTCGACCGTCACGTGGTCCAGTTGGGAGAAACCGGCCAGCCGGGTTTTGTAATAGGCGGGAGATCGGGGAAATTGGGTGACGACGCCGATAATGGCCGCGCAATGATTGGCACTCAGTCGCCAAACGTGCAAATCGCTGACTTTGGTTTCGCCGTCGGACTCCAGTTCGCCGCGAATATCCTCCAAAAAACGGCTTTCGATGCTCTGATCCAGCAACACTGGCGCCGTTTCGCCAACCAGTCCGTAAGACCAGATCAGGATCACCAACGCGCCGACAAAGCCCATCGCCGCGTCCAGCCAGACCCAGCCGTAATACTTGCCGGCAAGCAACGCGACCATCGCCAGTACCGAGGTCAGCGCGTCGGCCATCACATGCAGATAGGCGGCCCGCAAATTGTGGTCGTGATGATGATCGTGAGAATGCCCGTGTTCGTCGTGTTCGTCGTGATCATGGTGGTGATGGTCGTGGCCATGCGCGGCATGACGATGGCCATGGTGATGATCGTGCTGATCGCGCAGCAGCAGCGCACTCAACAAATTGATGGCCAGTCCCACCCCGGCCACGACGATGGCTTCGTCGAAGCGAATCGTTTGCGGCATCAGCAGCCGCTCGACCGATTCGGCGGTCATCGCCAAGGCCACCATCGCCAACGCGATCGAACTGGCGAAGCCGCCGAGCACTCCGACTTTCGCCGGACTGAAGGCAAAGGTATTGTCGAACTGGTGCAGTCGGGTGTAGCGATAGGCAAATATTGTGATCATAAAGGCGACAACGTGGGTTGCCATGTGCCAACCGTCGGCCTGTAGCGCGATCGAATGAAATTTCATGCCGGCGCCGATTTCGACCAACATCGTCGTGAATGTCAGCAATAGTACCCATTTGGTCCGCCGCTCACCCTTGCGGTTGATCCTGGCGAAGTTGTGCGGATGCTCCCAACGACTCAATTGATGTACGTGCATGACTGGCTTCCCGATGTCCCGATGCTGGCGCGAGTTCAAAACCGCATTCTAGCTCAGCCGCCCTGCAAACTCCCAGTCCATTCGTTCCAGGCGCCGAATCGCGATTCGCTTTAAAATGCCGACTCCGCAACGCCTATCCCTACACTCATGGCCGCTCCGTCCGTTTTTACCGTCAGCCAGCTTAACCGCGAAGCCAAGCGCTTGCTGGCCCAGCACTTCATGACCGTACAGGTACAGGGCGAAATATCCAATCTCAGCCTGCCGGCTTCCGGTCATGCCTATTTCACGTTGAAAGACGCGCAGGCCCAAGTACGCTGCGCGATGTTCCGGGGCCAGCAATCGACCCTGCGGTTCAAGCCGGTTAACGGTCTACAAGTGTTGGTCTCGGCCCAAGTCAGCCTGTACGAGCCGCGCGGCGATTACCAATTGGTAGTCGAGAACATGGAAGCCGCCGGCGAAGGCGCGCTCAGGCAGGCTTTCGAACAATTGAAAGCCAAACTGTTGGCGGAAGGTTTGTTCGACGGCGACCGCAAACAATCCTTACCACTGATTCCGCGCCGAATCGGCATCGTCACCTCACCCAGCGGCGCGGCGATCCGCGACGTATTGACAGTGTTAAAACGGCGATTTCCGGCGATTCCGGTTGTGATATATCCGGTCGCGGTACAAGGCGACGCGGCGCAATTCGAGATCAGCGCCGCGCTGGCGGCGGCTAATCGCGATGCGATCGCGGACGTATTGATTCTGGCGCGCGGCGGCGGTTCGCTGGAGGATTTATGGGCCTTCAACGAAGAACGCGTGGCTCGGGCAATCGCCGCCAGCCGCCTGCCGGTCATCGTCGGCGTCGGCCACGAAACCGACGTGACCATTGCCGATTTCGTCGCCGACCTGCGCGCGCCGACCCCGTCGGCCGCCGCCGAGCACGCGGTGCCGGAACAAGCCGCCTGGTTGTACGCCTTTACCGACGCGGAACGGCGCATGACTCGATTGATGCACCTGAAACTGGCTAGCGCTCGGCAGCAGCTGGCGTGGCGCGAAAAAGCCTTGCAAGCGCAACATCCCGGCGAAAAACTGCACCGCAACGCCCAGCGCCTGGACGAGTTGGAGCGCCGGCTGATTCAC
>NZ_JBYMAP010000145.1:0-10985 GCF_057766305.1 Methylomonas sp. BG-2
CAACGACGGCAGTCTGTACTACGACGCGGACGGCAACGGCGTCGGCGCCCGGGTCGAGTTTGTGTCGCTGACCGGCATTCCGGCCTTGACCGCGGCGGATTTCAATATCGTTTAACGCCGGGTTGGCTTTGTTCGGCGTCGCGACGGATCGCCTTGTGCGATTTTTCGCGGCGCCGCCCCCGGCATTGCTCGATACATCGAAAATCGCGGCTTAAGCAAGGCCGATCAGTTGCTCGCCGCTTTCAGCAGCGGTGTTTTCAAAATCGCACCGTTGCCGATTCGCGCGGATTGCATGGAATAGCTTCAGGCCACCTTGAATTGAGCGATCAGGTTTTGCAGGTTTTGATTGACGTCGGAAATCGCCGACGCGCTGAGTTTGTTGGTTTGGGCTTCATGCGTGGTTTGCCTGGCCAGTTCGGCGGTCTGCGAGAAATTGTTGGCGATTCGTTCGGCGGCTTGCGATTGTTGCAACGAGGTCGCCGCGATCACCCGGCTTTGGCTCAACACCTCGCCTATCGACGACTTGATACCGACGAATACCCGATGAACGTGATCGACCGCCTCGGCCGTGGTTTTCGCGGCCGCTTGTTGCTGATTCATCAGTTTGACCGTGGTGTCGGTGGCCCGATTGAGCCTCTCGATCAAGGCGCGAATCTGCTCGGCGGAATCGGCGGTATTCGACGCCAGTTTGCGCACCTCGTCGGCAACTACCGCAAAGCCACGCCCGTATTGCCCGGCCCTGGCGGCTTCGATCGCGGCATTCAATGCCAGCAAATTGATCTGGTCGTTGAAGCCCTGAATCACGCCGAGCACGGTTTCGATACCGGCCGCGTCGCGGCGCAGATATTCCAATGACGCGGCGGTCTGGTCGGTGATTTCGGCGAGTGCGGCGACTTGGCCTTGAGTATGTCGCATGTAGTCCACGCCTTGGTCGATCAACGCTTGTGCCGAACTGGTTGCGGTTTGGCTGTCGGCGGCATGGTTGGCGACATTCACGAACGAGCTATGCAATTCGGTCATTTGTCGCGCGCCGGCTTCGGTGGCCCGGCGTTGGTCGGCGGTGATCGATTCCAGGCTTGCCGCGACCAGCAGTATGTCGTGCCCGTATTGATTCAAGGCCGAGGATTCCTGATTGACGCTGCGTATCAGCGACTCGAAGTAATCGTGAAGCTTGAGCAGGGAGTCCTTGACCAAATTGATTTCGGCGATTCGGCTGCGCAACGACACCGAACCGCGCAAATCCCCGCGCGCCAACAAATCGACGTGATTGCTGATGTGGGCGATGACATTGGCCAGATGGCGTTTGATATAAATCATCAACATACAGATAGCGATCAATATCGCGGTGCAGATCGCGACGATCGCATACAGAACATGTTCGTAATACTGATATTCCCCGGCGATCTCGGTTTGTAGATCGGCGAAGCGCTGCTGCAGCGTTTGTAGTTGCGCGGCGGCCTGGGTCCGCCCGGCTGTTTTCCGGTGCGCGAATTGTTCGGCGCTACCCAGATCGATGTCGTAACGCCGAATCAGCGCGCCTATCTCGCTGATGGGTTCCTCCGCCATGTCCCGCGCCGCGGTCGCTCGCTCGGTCAGCGCCAAACCGAAATCCGGCTCCGCCGCGGCATCGTCGCGCATCACGCCCAGCAACGGCAATTGTTTAAAGCGATCGGCCAACGCCAGTAGTTGGCCATGGTAACGCTGAATATTCTCGACCGAGACCGCCTCGCGCGCCGCGAAATAGCTTTGTCTCGCGCGAGACAAATTCAACACCGCCGCTTGGGTCTGGCCTATCAACTCCCAGTAAGGTTGTTTAGTCTTGGCGTCGACCGGCGCGCGCGACGCGTATTCAATCAAGCTTTGCAAATGCCTGGACAATTGCTGTTCGTTGTTGATTAGCAGGATTTGCGGATCGGCCAATTTCCCGGCCGAGGTCAGCTCGACGACAATGGATTGTTGCACGGTCCGCAACAGGTTCAGGAAAGGCACTTTCAGCCTGTCGTCCACCTCGCGATTCGCTTCGATGTCGCCGATGGCCCGACCGACGTTGGCATCGATCTCGGTTAACAAAGTGGCATCGCCGCTGGACAGGTAATTGGAAACCGGCTGGCTGATCCGAGTGTAAAACCGGTTCTGCTGTTGACCGACGAATTCGACGGCCTTGAAAGCGTGGTTAAGATGTTGCAAGGAGCGGACAACCGCAACCGTGAAGCCGGTCAGGGTGAGAACCAACAAAAGACTGACAATTTTGGAGATGCGGCTGATTTTCATGATTTCAGGTTTCGAATCCCGACGGGAATCATTCAGGTTATAAGGCGGCGGATCGTTAGGCTTTGAAGCGCGATGCCATCTCGCGTATGTCGCCGGCCAACGAGTCCATGCGGACGGCGGCGTCCTTCAAGCGCGCCAGCGAAGCGTTGTTTTTGTTACTCATCAGTTCGATGGCGGCGACTTTGCTGGCGATGCTCTCGCTGACCACCGACTGTTCGGCCAGCGCGGTAGCAATGGTGTTGGTGGCGTCCACGACGCGGATGCTGCCTTCACGGATACCGCCGATGGCGCCGCCGGCTTGATGGGCCAGCGCGACGTTTTGATCGACGCCCTGCACCACCTGACCGATATTGACAACGGCATCCTGGGCGCTGGCCTGGATACGATCGACCAACTGAGTAATGTTTTCGGTCATCCGAGTGGTTTTTTCGGCCAGCGTGCGAACCTCGTCGGCGACCACCGCGAAGCCCCGGCCTTGCTCGCCGGCGCGAGCCGCTTCGATCGCGGCATTGAGCGCCAGCAGATTGGTCTGATCGGCCACGTCCTTGATGGTTTGGACGATGCCGGAGATTTCCTGGGATTGCTGACCGACCCGCTCCACCACCTTGGCGGTCTGCATCACGCCATCCGAGGTGCTTTGCATCGCCGATACGGTTTTTTCGATCACCGCGCTGCCGTCGGCGGACTGGCGGGACGAGGAGTTGGAAATGGTGTTGGCGTTTTGCGACGAATCGGAAATATGGGCGATGCTGGCGGTCATTTCTTCGATGGCGGCGGCCATTTCCGTGGTCGCCGCTTTCTGCTCGCCGACGCTGTACGACAATTCGGACACCGACGCCGTCATGTCGCGCGCGTAGCTGGCGACTGAATCGGCGCTACGCTTCATTTGGCCGATCGCATGCTGCCAAACCTCCAACAAATCGTTAAAGCTTTTGCCGATCGCCGATATTTCGTCGTCGCCGGCGGCCGGCATCCGCAAGGTCAGATCGCGATTGGCGCTAATGCCGGAAATGACTTGCCGAAAGTCGGCGACCTGCCGCGCGATATGCAGCGCGGTGAACAAGACCAGGCTGCCACAAATCAGCAGCAGTGCCGCGAAGATCGCCAATTGGGTATTACGGACTTGTTGAAACTCGTCTTTCGAGGATTGAATTTGTCGGCTCAGGCGATCGTGCTGGCCGGTTTCGAACGCCTGCACCAGCTGGTTGATACTGTCGGTGGTGCTTCGGTCCAAGCCCTTGACCAGCGCATCGGTCTTCTTGCCGGCTTCCGGGTCGGCCTGATCGAATTGCGCCAAGGCCGAGCGGTATTTCTTGCCCATCTCCCGATGCTCGTTCAACAAATTTTCGACATCACTCGTAAACGGCGACCCGGCCGCGCGCAACGCCGCCAATGCCTCGGTCAGTTTGGCGCCGACCAAACTTTCCGACGCGGAAAAACCCTGGGAATACTTTTCGAAATTGGCCGTATCGTTGCCGCGCAGCAAGATGTTTTTCCATTCCTGCACCTGGGTTTTGAACGCGATATTGGCGCCCTGAATCAGTACCAGCGTATGCATGCCGCTTTCGAAACCGGCGTAGTCTTCGTTGACCTTGCCGTGTATGCGCTCGATCTGATACAGGCTACCCAGCCCCAGAAGCATAAATCCGCTGACTGCCGCGGCCAGGATGACGTACAGTCGTGCTTTAATCGTTAGATTAGCCATGAGCCTATACTCCTTGTAAAGTTACCGAGTGCCGGAGCCCCGAGATATTAAACGGCGTTTATGACAGTTTTGTTACAATCAGGCAGACAATCCGCCGCGTTATTGGCAATTGCGCCAGCGTGTAACCCAGCTAAAACAATTGGCAAGGGTCGGCAGAGCAGCTACCCGGCGCGGCGCTAGTGTTTCAGCTTAGTCGATCGAGGTTTTAGTGTAGAGCGTTTTACAAAAACGGGCGCTGAATTCCCAGCTTCCCGCTCAGGTATCGCAGCGTTCGAAATTAGAGGGATAAGGCGTAAACAGGGGGCGGATATCGACCGGATTTTGGCCGGTCGAAAGGAAACCGGGTCCGGCTAGTGCCAGCCGCCGTACTGGGTGGTGGGATCGCCGCGAAAACCGGCCGTGGTTTTGTTGGCGTCCGGGACGTGGGCGGTATTTTCGGCGGCGCGTACCAGATTGTTGTGGGTGTAGCCGCCCATCGCCTTGGCAGTCTTGGCGATCGCGGTCGTGGTTGGATTAATGTCGTATTTGCTGACTTCCGGATAAATCGCCACGCTGGTCATCGTGCCGCCGGATTTGCCGGCGGGCGGCGCGTAGGTCAGCAGCACCGGTAACCGGGTACCGGCCGGCGCTTGGATTTCGTAACGCTGGCTGTCTTGCAATTCAACGCTGGCCAAGGCCTTGCCGGCTTCGGTCGAAAGCGTGACGGTGCCGGCCTTGACCGGCCCAACATTGTCGCTGACCGTGCCGCGCAGCGTCATGGCTTGCGGAAAGGTTTTGATCGGCGCGCTTGCCGCGACGGTTTGGGCGGATTCCTGGCCGCAGCCGGCCAGCAGGATGGCGGCCAGGATTGGGCCGACTAGGTAAACGACAGCTTTCATAATGGTATTCCCCCGTTGCGATGCGCCGGTTCCGTTCGCCGAACGGCCGGCTTGGCCACACGATAACCGCTTCGCCGCGCCCGGACAAGTCCGCCGCTCAAGCCGCCGCGGTTGAAACTTGCTGGCGACGCCGTTATAGTGGCGCGACTTTTATACTTGCAAATCAAAGCCATGCCATCTTTCGACATCGTTTCAGAACTCGACAGCCACGAAGTGACCAATGCGGTGGACCAAGCCAATAAGGAAGTCTCGACCCGCTTCGATTTCAAGGGCTCCAACGCCAATTTCGAACAAACCGACGACGGCATTCAGATGAAGGCCGAATCGACGTTTCAATTGCAGCAAATGTTGCCGATTTTATACGCCAAGATGGGTAAGCGCGGCATCGATATTTCCGCGCTGGAAAGCGGCAAAATCACCGACACCGGCAAGACCGCCTCTCAAACCATCACGTTGAAGCAAGGTATCGGCAGCGACGTGGCGAAAAAAATCGTCAAATTGATCAAGGACAAGAAAATGAAAGTGCAGGCGGCGATTAACGGCGACAAGGTGCGGGTTACCGGCAAGAAGCGCGACGACTTGCAGGAAGTGATTCAGATGCTGCGCGCCGAGGACTTGGAACAGCCGCTGCAATTCAACAATTTTCGCGATTGAAGCCGGTTTGGAAACCGTGATCAGCGAAGCCCGCATCGGGCAAACCGCGCCGCCGCTGGCGGTCGATGCCTGGCTGCAAGGCGATCCCACCACACTCAGCGATCTGGCCGGCCGCGTCGTGCTGGTCGCGGTGTTTCAAGTCAATTGCCCCGGCTGTTTTTTGTACTGTCTGCCGCGCGTCGAAGGCCTGTATCGGCGGTACCGGGAACAAGGCTTAACGGTATTGGGTCTGGCCACCGCATTCGAGGATTTCGATAAAAATACCGTCGCCAACCTGCGCTTGTTGTTGGAGGAAGGCCGGGTTATCGGCGAAACCGAAAAACTGCTGAGCCAATACGGCTTGCTGGAGCGCGGCACCTGGCCGTATCGCTTGAGTTTTCCGGTAGCGATGGACCGGTTGACGCCGCGCGCGGCGGACGGAATAGCCGCCGAAGTCGAGCACTTTATCGAACGGCGGGTTGACGATTTTCAGGCGCGATCGCCTGCCGAGCAACAAGCCCTGCGCGCCCGCTTGCACGATCATTTTTCCCGACAAGCCTTCCGCCCGGAAAGCTTCGAGCGCTACCAATTACAAGGCACACCGTCCTACTTGCTGATCGACCGCGACGGCCGGCTGGTCGCCAGCCGCTTCGGCGCCTACGAGACGCTGGAAGCGGACTTAACCGCATTGCTGTAAACCTTCCCTGATCGGTTCCGCGCCGATCCGGTCTTTTGTTACCCAGGACTCGCCATGACCTCACCCTTGCTCATCGCCAAAGCCGGCGCCGCCGATTTGAACCTGCTGCCGGCGATGGCCAATCGCCACGGTCTGATTGCCGGCGCTACCGGCACCGGCAAGACCATCACGCTGCAAACGCTGGCCGAGGCCTTTTCCGAGATCGGCGTGCCGGTGTTCGTGGCCGACGTCAAGGGCGATCTGGCCGGCCTGAGCCGGGCAGGCGGCGGCAATCCCAAGCTGGACGCCCGCTTGGCGGACTTGGCTATCCTGGATCAACAGCCGGCCGCGGCGCCGGTGCTGTTCTGGGACGTATTCGGCGCGAAGGGCCATCCGCTGCGCGCCACGATTTCGGATATGGGACCGCTACTGCTGGCGCGACTGTTGAATCTGAACGAGGTACAGAGCGGCGTCTTGACCGCCGCGTTCAAGATCGCCGACGACCTTGGCTGGCTGTTGCTGGATCTGAAAGACCTGAAGGCGATGCTGCAATACGTTGCCGAGCACGCCGCCGAACTGGCCGACGACTACGGCAAACTCTCGGCGGCCAGCGTCGGCGCGATTCAACGCGGCTTGCTGCAACTGGAACACGAGGGCGGCGAACACTTGTTCGGCGAGCCGGCCCTGGATTTCAACGATCTGCTGCAAACCGACGGCTCGCGCGGGGTGATCAACATCCTGGCCGCCGAAACCTTGCATCAATCGCCGCGCGTTTACGCGACGCTGTTGCTGTGGCTGTTGTCGGAATTGTTCGAAAACCTGCCGGAAGCCGGCGACCTGGACCGGCCCAAATTGGTATTTTTCTTCGACGAGGCGCATCTGTTGTTCGACGACGCTCCGGCGGCCTTGTTGCGGAAAATCGAACAGGTCGTGCGCTTGATTCGTTCCAAGGGCGTCGGCGTGTATTTTGTCAGCCAAAATCCGCTGGATATTCCGGATGTGGTTCTCGGCCAGCTCGGCAATCGCATTCAGCACGCGTTGCGCGCCTTTACCCCCCGCGATCAAAAAGCCGTCAAGGCCGCCGCCGAAACCTTCCGCGCCAATCCCGAACTGGACGTGGCGGCCGCGATCGGCGAGCTGGGTGTCGGCGAAGCCTTGGTATCCTTGCTGGACGAAAACGCCACGCCGACGCCGGTCGAACGGGCCTTGATCAAGCCGCCGCGCTCGCGGATCGGCCCGGTCAGCGAAGCCGAGCGGCGCGAGACGCTGGCCGCATCGATCATTGCCGGCCATTACGAAAACCAGATCGATCGCGAATCGGCCTACGAAATCCTGAAACAACGGGCGGGAAAGGCAAAAGCCTCGACGGCCGGCGGCGGATTCGATTGGGGCGAAGTGTTGCCTGGCGGAGGCCAATCCGGACGCCGGAGGCGCGGCGGCCAAAGCGTCCTGGAAGCCGCCGCGAAAAGTGCCGCGCGCAGCATCGGCCAGGAACTCGGCCGCCAAATCATACGCGGCGTACTGGGCTCGCTGCTGGGCGGTCGGCGCTAGTGCAAAAACACTGCTGACACCACGCTGTCAGTAGCGCTGGTTTAGCATGGCCGCTCTTTTAACCGCAACGAGGAGTAGATCATGAACAACCATTTAGCGACTTGGTTCGAACTGCCCGCCGCCGATCTTGGCCGCGCCCAGGATTTTTACCGCAACGTGTTGAATTCGACGTTCAAGCTGGAAGAGATGAACAGCATGAGCTTGGCGATTTTCGAAGCCGAGGAAGGCGCGGTCAGCGGCATGTTGGTACAGGGCGAGTGCTATCAACCATCCGCGACCGGCGCGGTCATATATTTCAACGGCGGCGCCGATTTGAACCAGCCACTGGCGAAAGTCGAAGCCAGCGGCGGCCAAGTGCTGGTGCCGAAAACGCCGATACACGACGGCGACTGCGGTTACTTCGCGCTGTTCATCGACAGCGAAGGCAACCGGGTCGGCTTGTATTCGCCGGCCTAACGACCATCGACCGCGACGATGCGCAGAGCGGACCGCCTATTTCAGATCGTCCAGATTCTGCGCAACCGGCGCTTGGTGACCGCCAAGGCGCTGGCCGAGCGGCTGGAAGTCTCGGAACGCACGATTTACCGCGACATCCAGGTGCTCAGCCTGTCAGGCATCCCGATCGAAGGCGAAGCCGGCGTCGGCTACGCCTTGCGGCACGGCCTGGATATTCCGCCGATCATGTTCAGCGCCGCCGAACTGGAGGCGCTGGTGGTCGGCGCCCGGATGGTCAAGACTTGGGGCGGCACCGAACTGGGCCGCTCCGCGCAGTCGGTGCTGGACAAGGTCGCGGCGGTCGTGCCCGCCGAATTGCGCGACCGCCTGGACCGCTCCAAACTGTTCGCGCTACGCTTCTCACGGCGCGACGACTTGGATGTGACCTTGGATATTTGCCGTAAAGCGCTGGACGGCAAATATATATTGCATCTGGACTACCGGCGCGGTGACGGCGATTTCAGCCAACGCCGGATTCGGCCGCTGGGCTTGTATTTTTGGGGCAACACCTGGACCCTGGTCGGCTGGTGCGAACTGCGCGGCGACTTCCGCAACTTCCGTTTGGACCGCGTCGAGCACGCGCGGGTGCTGGACGAACCCTTCACCGAAGACCCCGGCCAAACCTTGCAGGACTTCATCCGGCGAATGCATTGCCAGCCGCAGTGACGCCGGCCCGCCTGTTCGAAGATTCGGCTTGCCGTTCCCGAGCTTTTCTCTATTATGTGGAACCGATCGGCGGCGTTGACCGCAATTTTCATCCATAGCTTTCATTTTCAAATACATGACAACCATCAACATCCAAGACATGATGGCCGACAGCGGCGTGGCCTTCGGCACCAGCGGCGTGCGCGGCTTGGTCAGCCAGATGAGCGGCGAAGTCTGCGCGGCTTATACGCTGGCGTTTATCCAAGGTTTAAATCTGGCGCGGCCCGGCCAAAAAATCGCGCTGGGCATGGATTTACGACCCTCCAGCCCGGAAATCGCCCGAGCCTGCGTGGCCGGCATCCGTCAGGCCGGTTGCCAGGTGGATTTTTGCGGAGTGTTGCCGACCCCGGCACTGGCTCTGTACGCGTTGGCCGAAGGCATTCCGGCGATCATGGTCACCGGCAGCCACATTCCGTTCGACCGCAACGGCATCAAGTTTTACCGGGCCGACGGCGAAATCAGCAAGGCCGACGAGGCGGCGATGACCGGCGCGACGGTGGAAGTCGATCCGCTGGACGCCGAGCTGCCGGCCGTCAATCCGGCGGCATTGGACCAATACCGCCGGCGTTACACCGGTTTGTTCGGTAAGGATTTGCTGGCCGGCTGGCGGGTAGGAGTTTACGAACATTCCAGCGCGGCCCGCGACGTGTTGAAGGAAGTCTTGGCCGAATTGGGCGCCGAGGTGATTGGCCTGGAGCGTACCGATACCTTCGTGCCGATCGATACCGAAGCGGTCGGCGAGGCGGATCGGCGGCGCGGCCGCGACTGGGCGGCGCAATACCAACTCGACGCATTGATTTCCACCGACGGCGACGGCGACCGGCCGTTGATCGGCGACGAGCACGGCGAGTGGTTGCGCGGCGACATCGTCGGCTTGCTGTGCGCGAGGTTCTTGGGCGCCGATACCGTCGTCACGCCGGTCAGTTGCAATACCGCGATCGAAGCGTCCGGCTGGTTCAAGCAGGTGCTTAGAACCCGGATCGGCTCACCTTACGTGATCGCCGGCATGGAACAAGTCGCGGTGGGTGGCGTGGCGGGGTTCGAGGCGAACGGCGGCTTTCTGGCCGGCAACGGCTTGAGCGTCGCCGGCCACGCGCTGGCGGCCCTGCCGACCCGCGACTCGCTGTTGCCCGCATTGGCCTTACTGGCGATGGCGCGCGGCCAGGGCGTCAAACTGTCCGGCTTGCTGCAGGGCTTGCCGCAACGCTTTACCGCCAGCGACCGGATTCAGGAATTTCCGACCGCCAACAGTCGCGCCTTGCTGGATCGCTTACAGGCCGACGCCACCGCCTATCGCGGCCTTTGGGGCGACAGCTTGGGGGCGCCGGTCGATAGCGACAGCACCGACGGATTGAGGCTGACCTTTGCCAGCGGCGACATCGTCCACCTGCGGCCGTCCGGCAACGCCCCGGAATTACGCTGCTATGCCGAATCCAACACGGAGGAACGGGCGGACCAATTGGTGAAGGATACCTTGGGCCGCATTGCCGGACGTTAATCTTTGGTTAAGTTGGGCCGACTAAGCTGCAGTCTCCTAATAATTAACGACCAGGATAAATGTATGAAAACCAGCATCGTTGTATTGAGTTCCCTCGCATTGGCTTCAGCGGTCGCAGTCGCCGACACCGGTTTGTTGGAAGCAGTTGGCAAACAGGCGGTTCAGAACAGCGCAAACGCCGTTGCGCCGGATGCCGTCAAGGGCGTCGAGGCGGCCGGCGCGGCGGTCGATAGCGCGAAAGCGGTCAGAGCCGGTGCCGAAAACGCCCCGGCCGCCGCGAAACAGCAAGTCGAAGAGGCTGCCAAACAAGCGGTCAAACAAAAAGTCGAGCAAGCCACGCCGGAAGAATTGAGGCAAGGCGCGCAAGTCTTGGAAGAGAAAAAACAAGCTGTTAAACAATTGAAAAGCCAGGTAGAGCACGCGCCGACCGCCGAACAAGCGGTCAAGGCCGGCAAAGCCAAGGCCAAGCAAAAAGCAGCCGAGAAAGCCTTGGATTTGTTGCAATAACCGTTTAGCACATAGGCTACGCGGAGCCTCGGTGGTTAGCCACCGGGGCTTTTTTGTGTCCATTCG